>NZ_JAQYXB010000615.1:0-31977 GCF_036322405.1 Streptomyces sp. SP17BM10
CATCATCCGGCACGGCGCCAAGCTGCTCTACGCCTACTGCAACGCCACCGTCCCGCGCATCTCGCTCATCCTGCGCAAGGCGTACGGCGGCGCCTACATCGTCATGGACTCCCAGTCCATCGGCGCCGACCTCACCTACGCCTGGCCGACCAACGAGATCGCCGTCATGGGCGCCGAGGGCGCCGCCAACGTGATCTTCCGCCGCGACATCAACGGCGCCGAGGACCCGGACGTCATGCGCGCCCAGAAGATCAAGGAATACAAGAACGAGCTGATGCACCCGTACTACGCGGCCGAGCGCGGCCTCGTGGACGACGTCATCGACCCCGCCGAGACCCGTGAGGTGCTCGCCTCGGCACTCGCCATGCTCCGCACCAAGCACGCCGACCTGCCCAGCCGCAAGCACGGCAACCCGCCGATGTAGCGGTCGCGGGCCACCGCGTCGCAGCAGCACCCGGAAGACCGCGCGTCCCCACGCAGCGCACGGCACCGAGCGAGACCACACACCACAGCCCGGGGGAGAAACCACACACCATGACCGCTTCCGCCGAACCCCTCGTCCGCATCGTCCGCGGCTCCCTCTCCGACGAGGAGCTGGCCGCCCTGACGGCCGTCCTGATGGCGCGCGCCGCCGCCGCGCAGCAGGCCGCCGCCATCGCGCCGGTCGAGCCGATCGCCAACTGGCAGCGCCTGGAGCGCCGCCCGGCCTACTACTCGCCGGTCAGCTGGCAGCAGGCCGCCTGACGGCCCGCGAATCCTCCGACGGCCGGCCACCCCACCGGGTGGCCGGCCGTCGCGGTTGCGCCGTTCGTACCCGCGCGGCCGGGCCGGGCCGGAGGAAGCCCCGGACCGGGTCGCGAGCGGCTCGGTAGGATACCTACTGGACGGTATGCGGCCCGCCCGCCCGTCGGCCCCCATAGGATCGGCCGCTGCCGAGGTACCAGAACTATCCAGGGAGGCTGCGATGGCCAGGCAGGCCCGCGCACTGGCGACCCGCCAGGCGGTGCTCCTCGCGGCGGCCGAGGTGTTCGACGAGCGCGGCTACGCCGCCGCGACGATGTCGGACATCCTGGAGCGGGCCGGCGTCACCAAGGGCGCCCTGTACTTCCACTTCCGTTCCAAGGAGGAGCTGGCGCTCGCCGTCATCCTGGAGGGCCAGAGCGCGTGGCTGGCCACCTGGGAGCCGTCCTCCGACAGCCCGGTGCAGACCCTGATCGACCTGTCGTACGCGTTCGCCCGCGCTCTCCAGGACGACGTCCTGGTGCGCGGCAGCATCCGCCTGACGATCGAGCACGGCAGCTTCACCCAGCCCCAGGTCGCGGCCTACCAGGGCTGGTCGGACGCGACCCGGGAGCTCCTGGAGCGCGCCCAGGAGGCCGGGGAACTGCACCCGGGGATCGACCTGGGCGGCGCGGCCCTGGTGCTGCAGGGCGCCGTCACCGGCATCCAGCTGAGCTCCCAGGTGCTGACCGACCGGCAGGACCTCACCGAGCGCATCGCCGACCTGTGGACGCTGCTGTTGCCCGGCCTCGTCCAGCCGCACGCGCTGACCAGGCTGAGCGTCGTCGAGCGCGTCCCGGCCGCGTCCTGACGCCTCCTGACCTCCTGACGCGCCCTGAGGCCCACCGGCTCCGCGGTCGGCGTCAGAGCCGGTAGGCGGCGCAGCGGTCGGCGTCCACCAGGGCGGGCAGCGCGGCCGCCCAGATCCCGCGGACGGCCTCAGGCCCGAGCCGGTCGGCGTCCTCGGCGGCGAGCAGCACCAGGCCCGCCGCGAGCGCGGTGAGCAGTTCGGCGGCCGCCCGGCGGTCGGTGCCCGGGCGAAGTTCGCCGGCGTCGGCGGCGCGGCCGAGCAGGCGGTGGACGACGGTGGTGAGGCCGCGCCAGGCGGCGCCGGAGCCGGGCCGGCCGGCCGGGTCCCGGCGGGGGCCGTGGCCGGCCCGGCCGAGCTGGACGCCGGCCCGGACCACCACGTCCTCGCGCAGCAGTCGGGCGAGTTCGTGCGAGAGGTCGACGAGGCCCTGGACGGCGGGCCCGCCGGCGCGCAGGGCGCGCAGCGCGGCCGCGCCGATCTCCCGGCCCGCGGCGGCGCGCACGCCGTCGGCGAGGGCCTGCTTGGAGACGAAGTGGAAGTACAGCGCGCCCTTGCTGACGCCGGCCCGGCGGCTGATGTCGACGAGGCTCGCCGACTCGAAGCCCACGTCCGCGAACGTGCCCGCCGCGGCGAGCAGCACGGCCTGCCTGGTCCGCCCCGCGCGTTCCTGCTTGACCACTGAGGCCCCTCCGGACTCGACCGGCCGCGGCCCCCGCCGCCCGGCTGGTGTCAGGGCGCCGCCGAGGTGGGGTACGACGCCTCGCATGCGGACGGACACGTCCTAAACCGCATGGTTGGTATCTAATCTACCGCCTCGGCCAACCCCGCCGTCCAGCGGGGAGGCACCCCCGCCCAAGGTCCTGGGTGCCGGATGCCAGGCATTCCCGCAGTCCAGGGGGCCGGTAGCGTGGTCCCGTCGGGGCGCCCGACGGGGGCGACCCCGACCGCGACTCACAAACCGGGTGGTCTGTATGTTTTCCTTGCCAAGCGTCCGCACCGGCCGCTCGACCGACACCCTGGAGTGGGGCCCGTCATGCCACTGATCGTAGAGCCGGATGCCCGCGACCCCTACGCCCACCCCGCCACCGGCTACGACTTCCACGAACGGACCGTCTCCCGCCACCTCGTCCACCGCACCTCGGTGTCCGAGGTCTTCCTCACCGGCTGGCAGGCGGCGGGCCCGTACGAGTTCCGGATCGGCGCCCAGTGGCCCCGGATGCACGGCTTCTACCGGCTGCCCGGCGACCGCCACCACGACCCGGTGCTGATGGCCGAGACCGTCCGGCAGGCCGGGCTGCTGATCGGGCACGTGGGCTTCGGCGTGCCCAAGGGCCACCACTTCGCGATGGACGACCTCGACTACTCGCTCGGCCCGGCCGGGCTGGCCGGCCTCGCCGTCACCGCCGAACCCGCCTCGCTGATGCTCGACGCCGTCTGCGAGGACGTCCGGATGCGCGGCGGCCGGCTCGCTTCTCTGCGGATGCGCGCGGAGATCACCCGGGGCGGGCGGACGGTCGGCCGCGGCTCCGGGCAGCTGCGGGTCATCTCCCCCGCCTCCTACGCGCGGCTGCGCGGCCCGGCGCGGCGCGGGGTCACGCCCGTGCGCCCCGGCCCGCCCGCCACACCCGAGCTGGTCGGCCGCTCGCACCCCTCCGACGTCGTGCTGAGCCCGACGCTGCTGCCCGACAGCTGGGTGCTGCGGACGGACGCCGCGCACCCGGTGCTGTTCGACCACTCGCTCGACCACGTGCCCGGGATGCTGGTCCTGGAGGCCGCCCGGCAGGCCGCCCAGCGGCTCCGGCACCCCGAGCCGGTCGCCCCGGTCGAGCTGGTGTCCTCGTTCGACCGCTACATCGAGCTGGACCGGCCCTGCCTGGTGCGCGCCGTCCGCGAGGGGGCGCCGGACGGCCGCCGGGTGCCCGTCCGGGTGCTGCTGATCCAGGACGGCCGGACGGCGGCCGACTGCCGGCTGCTCACCGAGCCGCTCGACGGCCCGCTGAGCGGCCCGGCGGACGGCCCGTGCGTGCCGTCGGCCCGGCGGGACGGCTTCGACGGCCGCCCCACCGCGCCGGACCTCGGCGGCAGCGGGCTGCCGCTGGCCTGCTGAGCCCGGCGTCCGCGGGCCGCGGGCCGCGCCCTACGCCGCGACGAGCGCGGACGGGCGGCCGGCGTGCATCACGCTCAGGTTGGCCGCCAGTCGGACCGGGTCCTGGGCCAGCCAGAGCCGCAGCGCGGCGCCCAGCATGGCGCTGGCCGACTCGACCCGGATGCCCGTCACCTGGGCCAGTCTCGCCGCGCCCGGCACCAGCAGGTCGGCCAGCGCGGTCGGCAGCCAGACCGTCAGCGCGCACGGCGCCGGCGCCGTGAGGGCCCCCAGCAGCCGGTAGGCGTCGGACGGCGAGCTGATCGTGGGGATGATGTCCAGCAGCCCGTCGGCCACCACTTCGGACACGTCGCTGCGGTGCCCCTGGGCGAGCCGGCGCAGCAGCGTGCGCTCTGCGGCGGTGATTCGGACGGTCAGCATGACCTCGTCGCACTCCATTGCGCGATTTCCTCCTCAGTTCCTCCCCGTACCGGCACAGGGCGGCCGGCACGAACTACCCCTGTCGCACGTCGGCCCGGCTTCCAACCGTGGAGCGCCGGGCCGGTGGGTGCGGTGCGCCCCGGTCAGATGCCCGCGTACGAGTGCTTGCCGGTGACGAAGATGTTCACGCCGTAGTAGTTGAAGAGCCAGCAGGCGAAGGCCGCCAGCGCCAGGTAGGCCGCCTTGCGGCCCTTCCAGCCGGCCGTCGCCCGGGCGTGCAGGTAGCAGGCGTAGGCCACCCACGTGATGAACGACCAGGTCTCCTTCGGGTCCCACTCCCAGTACTTGCCCCAGGCCGCCTCGGCCCAGATCGCGCCCGCGATGATGGTGAAGGTCCAGAGCGGGAAGACCAGCGCGTTGATCCGGTACGACAGCTTGTCGAGCGTCGAGGCGGCGGGCAGGCGGTTGCAGACCGAGACCCGGACGCGGGCCAGGCCGGTGCGGAAGTCGCTCTGCTGCTTGCCGGACGTGCGGGCGGCGCCCGGGTTCAGGTACTCGTACAGCCCGGCCGCGACCCGGCGGTGGTAGGAGTCCTGGAACAGGTACAGCAGCGTGGCGATGAAGGCCGCGTAGAAGGAGCCGCCGCAGAAGATCGCGGTGGAGACGTGGATCGCCAGCCAGTACGAGTGCAGCGCGGGGACGAGCTGCTCGGAGTCGGTGTAGAGGACCGTGGTGGCGATGCCGAGCGTCAGCAGGACCGCGACGGTGACCGGCAGGCCGAGCCAGCGGACGTTCTTCCTCGCGGCCAGCAGCACCAGGTACGCGGCCGTCATGGCCAGCGCGAACGCGCAGGAGAACTCGTACATGTTGCCCCACGGCCAGCGGGACACCGACAGGCCGCGGGTGACCACGCCACCGACGTGCAGCAGCGCCGCCAGGACGGTCAGCGAGACCGCGATGCGGCCGGCCAGGTCGGCCTTCTCGCTGCTGCCGGCCGCGCCGGGGCCGTCCACCTCGTCGTCGCCGCGGCCGCTGGTGACCACCGTGGCGCCCTCGCCCGCCAGGGCGGTGCGGGTGAGCGTGGTGGTGCCGCCGCCGGCGCCGGCCACGGTGACGGTGACCTTCTTCGCCGCCTTGGCGCTCCCGTTCCCCGCCGCCGCGACGGTCTCGGCCAGGCTTCCCGACTGTTCCTTCGAGCGGACGGCGACGGCGCCCTTGCTGCCGAACGTCCACTCGAACATGTGGGCGAACATGGCGATCGTGTAGACCGCCATCGCCGAATAGATCAGCTTGTTGGAGAGGTCGGCCAGCTGTGGGTCGACCCCCGAGGCGAGATGCACCGTCTACTCCTTGGAGTTCTGGTCGGCAGGGGCTGTGGGGTCCGCGGGTGCTTCCGGTGCCCGGTCGGGTTCGTCGTCGTCCTCGTCCTCGTCCTCCCCGGACGCCGGGGCGTCGTCCTGGAGGTCCACCGCGAGTTCGGCCAGCTCCTCGGCGATCTTCGCCGACTCGCTGCGGGCCAGCCCGGCCAGCTCGACCAGGGTGCCGCCCTCCGGCAGGGCGACCGCCCGGACCCAGATCCGGCGGCGCTGCACGAACAGCGAGCCGATCAGGCCGAGGATCGCCAGCACCGCGCCGGTCAGGGCGATCGCGTTGCCCGGACGGTGCGAGACGTTGAAGCTGGCCCACTGCTTGTAGCCCTCGAACGTGACGCTGCCGTAGCCGTCCGGGAGGGTCCAGCCCTGGCCGGGCTTCAGCAGGGCCTTGGCCGGCTGGTCGTCCAGCGTCAGCTGTTTCATGTTCCTGGTGTTCAGCTGGTACACGTTCTGCGGCAGGCCCGAGTCGGTGCCGAGGTCACCCTGGTAGGCGTTCAGCACCAGCTCCGGGGCGGCGTCGCCCGGGAAGAGCGAGATCGGGCCGGTGCCCTCGAAGCTCAGCGGGGCGGTCGGCAGGAAGAAGCCGGAGAACCCCAGCTGGGTCTTCCCGCCCGTCGGCCCGATGCCGTAGTCGGACACCTTCACGACGCCGGTCGACGTCATGTTGGCGTCCTGCGGCAGGAACGGCGTCGCGCCCGTGTAGACGACCTCGCCCTTGCCGTTGCGCACGGTGATGACCGGGGCGTAGCCGTGGCCGATCAGGTAGACCTTCGAACCGCCGATCTCCAGCGGGTGGTTGACCTCGATCGTGCCCTGCCTGAGCTTCGCGGCGTCGTCGCCCGCGTAGTACTCGACGTTCGCGGTGAACTGCCGCGCGGCGCCGATCTGGTCGCCCTGGTCCTGGAACTTGGCCGTGAAGCCCTTCAGCTTGAGGAAGAAGGGGTCCAGGTCGTCGCTGGTGTAGAAGGCCGAGCCGGTGAAGTCGTCGAGCTGGGTGATGGTGTTGGAGTAGCCGTCACCCTCGATCATCAGCTTGCCGCCGGTGCCGCTGGCCAGGCTCGCCCAGGCGAAGCCGCCGAGCAACGCGAACAGCGACAGGTGGAACAGCAGGTTGCCGACCTCGCGCAGGTAGCCCTTCTCGGCGGCCACCGCGCCGCCGGCGAGGTGCGCCCTGAACCGGCGCCGGCGCAGCAGCCGGTGCGCGGCCGCGTTGACGACGTCGGCGTCCGCCCCGGTGCGCCAGGCCGCGTACACCGGCATCCGGGTCAGGTTGCGCGGCGCCGCCGGCGGCTGGGCCCGCAGCACGCCGACGAACTGCCAGGTGCGCGGGACGATGCAGCCGGCCAGCGAGACGAACAGCAGGATGTAGATCGCCGAGAACCAGACCGAGCTGTAGACGTCGAACAGCTGGAGCTTCTCGTAGATCGGCGCGACCGTGGTGTGCTGCGCCTTCCACGTCTCGACCTTGAACTGGTTCTGGCCGTCCTGCGGGATCAGCGAGCCCGGGATGGCGGCCAGCGACAGCAGGAAGAGCAGGATCAGCGCGACCCGCATCGAGGTCAGCTGGCGCCACGTCCAGCGCAGCCAGCCGATCACCCCCATGCCGGCCGGGCCCTCGGACTCGACCGGGGCGGTGCTGAGCCGCTCGGCCTCCGCGTCGGCCGGCGCCGGGGGCGGCTGCTCGGTGTCGGTCGTGGTGTTGCTCACGGTCAGATTCCGATCCGGAAGTCGGCGGTCCAGGACTGCAACTGGCTCATCATCGTGTCCCAGACGCCGGTGACGAGCAGCAGACCGACCGCGACGAGCATGCCGCCGCCGATCCTCATGACGAGCGGGTAGTGCCGCTTGACCCACCCGAAGGCGCCGAGCGCCCGGCGGAAGGCGACGGCGGCCAGGATGAACGGTACGCCGAGGCCCAGGCAGTAGAAGGTGGTCAGCAGCGCGCCGCGCTGCGCGTCGGCCTGGTTGAGGGCCAGGTTCTGCACCGCGGTCAGGGTCGGGCCCATGCAGGGCGTCCAGCCGACGCCGAACACCACGCCCAGCAACGGGGCGCCCAGCAGGCCGACCGCCGGGCGGCGGTGCGAGCGCACCTCGCGCATGCTCAGCCCGGGGACCAGGCCCATGAAGGCCAGGCCCATCACGACGGTGAGCCCGCCCAGCACGATGTCGATGGTGCGCTTGTAGCCCTGCAGCTCCTGGCCGAAGTAGCCGAACAGGGCGCCGGTGGAGACGAAGACGGCGGTGAAGCCGAGGATGAACAGCAGCACGCCGAGCAGCATCCGGCCGCGCCGGGTGCCGCGCGCGTCGGCCAGGTCGGCGGCGGAGAAGCCGGTCACGTACGACAGGTAGCCCGGCACCAGCGGCAGCACGCACGGCGAGAAGAACGACACCAGTCCGGCCGCGAGCGCCACCGGCGCCGCGACCAGCAGCGCCCCGCTCTGCACGGTCGCGGTGGTGTCGGCGAGCCGCAGGACGGCTCCGGCGGCCTCCGCGCTCACTGCTTCGGCTCCGCGAGCACCGGCTGGATGATCGATTCGAGGGCGTCGTCGACCGTGCCGCCGACGGCGCGGGCGGCGAGCTTGCCGTCCCGGTCGATGATCAGCGTGGTCGGGATCGACTGGGGGTTGAGGCTGCCCTTGGGGAACTTGAGCAGTTGGGTGCCGGCCGGGTCGAAGACGCTCGGGTAGGTGACGCCCTTCTCCTGCTCGAAGCGGACGGCGTTGGCCTTCTCGGTGTCACGGGTGTTGACGCCGAGGAACTGGACCCCCTGGTCCTTGTACTTCTGCCAGACCCGTTCCAGGTCGTCCGCCTCGCCCCGGCACGGCCCGCACCAGGAGCCCCAGACGTTCAGCACGACGACCTTGCCGCGGTAGTCCGAGAGCTTGACCTGGTTGCCCTCCAGGGTCTCCCCCGCGATGTCCGGCGCGTCCTCGCGGTGGCCGGCCTCCGCCTTGGAGATGTTGGTGCCCTTGACGGTCACGAACCCGAGCTGTCCGTCACCGCTGCTCGACGAACCCGACGAGGAGCATCCGGTGAGGACGAGCGCAGCGGCGGCGGCGGTTGCGGCGGCGGCTGCTGCGACACGGGGACGGGGGCGCGTCATGGCAGACATGTGAAAAGTTTCGCATGGAGTTCCGGGCGGGTTCGCCGGGGTCCTCCCTTGCGCGCCACACCCCCTCTGACCTGCGACGGGGCCCGACCGCCCGGTGATCTCCGGACGGCCGGGCCCCATACTTACAGCCCGCTTACGGGCCGTTCGGGCGAGTCTCGAATGCCCTCGACCGCGGGCCCCGGGGCGTCGCCTAGCCCCAGGCGGGCCTCAGGCGCCGAAGCTCTTGCCCACCGGCTTGTCGCCCTTGCGGCCCTTGCCCACCAGGTGCGCGGGCAGCAGGTCGCGGGCCGGCTCGCGGTAGCCGACCGAGACGATCCTGTCGCCCTCGAAGGTGAAGCTGGTCAGCGAGGCCAGCGAGCACTGCCGGTTGCGCGGGTCGTGCCAGAGCCGGCGGCGCTCGACGAAGGAGCGCAGGATCCAGATCGGCAGCTGGTGGCTGACGCAGACCGCCTCGTGCCCGCGGGCGGCGTCCCGGGCGGCGCCGATCGCGCCCATCATCCGCACGACCTGGTCGAGGTAGGGCTCGCCCCAGGAGGGCTTGAACGGGTTGACGAGGTACTTCCAGTAGCCCGGGTTGCGCAGCGAGCCGTCACCGACGCCGAAGGTCTTGCCCTCGAAGACGTTCTCCGCCTCGATCAGCCGGGCGTCCGCCGCGATCTCCAGGCCGTGCGCCTTGGCGATCGGCTCGGCGGTCTCCTGCGCGCGCTCCAGCGGGGACGCCACCACGTGGGTGACGTCCCGTCCGGCCAGGTCCTCGGCGACCCGGTCGGCCATCCGCCGGCCCAGCTCGGACAGGTGGTAGCCCGGCAGGCGGCCGTACAGGACGCCCTCCGGGTTGTGCACCTCACCGTGCCGCATGACGTGGACGACGGTGATCTCTTCGGCACTCACTTCTCAAGACTCCTGGGGCTCGGTGTGGACTAGGCCGTGGCCGCAGCGGCCGCGCGCGCGGCGGCCGGCAGGGCGGCGGCGATCCGCTCGACGGCCCGCTCGTCGTGGGACGCCGAGACGAACCAGGACTCGAAGGCGGACGGCGGCAGGTAGACGCCCTCGGCGAGCATCGCGTGGAAGAAGGCGGTGAAACGGTACGCCTCCTGCCTCCTGGCCTCGTCGTAGTTGGTGACCGCGGCCTCGGTGAAGAACACCGAGAACATGTTCCCGGCGGTCTGCAGCCGGTGCGCCACACCCTCCTTGGCGAGCGCCTCGGTGACCAGGCCGGAGATCTCGGCGGAGACCCGGTCCACCGTCGCGTACACCTCGTCGGTGCAGCCGCGCAGCTGGGCGAGGCCGGCGGCGGTGGCGACCGGGTTACCGGAGAGGGTGCCCGCCTGGTAGACCGGGCCGGCCGGGGCGAGGTGCGCCATCACGTCGGCGCGGCCGCCGAAGGCCGCGGCCGGGAAGCCGCCGCCCATGACCTTGCCGAAGGTGAGCAGGTCCGGCGCCCAGCCCTCGTGCGCGGCCTCCAGGCCGTACCAGCCGGCCTTGGAGACGCGGAAGCCGGTCATCACCTCGTCGGAGATGAACAGCGCGCCGTTGTCCCGGCAGAGGCGGGCCAGGCCGGCGTTGAAGCCGGGCAGCGGCGGGACGACGCCCATGTTGCCGGGCGAGGCCTCGGTGATCACGCAGGCGATCTCGCCCGGGTGGGCGGCGAAGGCCTGCTCGACGGCGGCGAGGTCGTTGTAGGGCAGCACGATGGTGTCGCCGGCCTGGGCGCCGGTGACGCCCGGGGTGTCCGGCAGACCGAAGGTGGCGACGCCGGAACCGGCGGCGGCCAGCAGCGCGTCCACGTGACCGTGGTAACAGCCCGCGAACTTCACGACCTTCGCCCGGCCGGTGAAGCCACGGGCCAGCCGGATCGCGGACATGGTGGCCTCGGTGCCCGAGGAGACCAGCCGGACCTGCTCGACCGGGGCGATCCGCGCGACGATCTCCTCGGCGAGCTCGACCTCGCCCTGGCCGGGCGTGCCGAAGGACGTGCCGCGGGTGACCGCCGCCCGCACGGCGTCGATCACCGCGGGGTGCGCGTGGCCGAGGATCATCGGACCCCACGAGCACACCAGGTCGACGTACTCGCGGCCGTCGGCGTCGGTCAGGTAGGGGCCGGTTCCGGACACCATGAAGCGCGGCGTGCCGCCGACCGCGCGGAAGGCGCGCACCGGGGAGTTGACGCCGCCGGGCGTGACGACCGACGCGCGGTCGAACAGCGACTGGGACTGGGGGGCTTCGTAGGGGTAGCTCACGGGAGACATGGTCTCAAATCGTGTCCTTGACCTCTGCATGTCGGACCCGATCATCTGGAACGATGATCCGGGCACCGTAGTCTGTACGGTTGTCCGTAGAGACGGGGGCGCTGACTGCTCCGCCGCACGGACCAGTCAGACTGTGCACTCAGAGTGCGCAGTCCCTCCGGTTGTGTGCAGGGGTGTGGAGAGGACTGCCGCCTTCCGCGAGTGGGTAGGGCCCGCGAGTGGGTAGGGCGGCGCATGACGGGTAAGGAGCACGTCCGGAGGGACGCCGGGCGTGCGGGGGTCTGTCGATTCCGGCGAATTCCGGTGAGGATGGTCCGAGTGTCCGAGGCGCAGGACGGCTACGACGAGGCCGCGGGGGGCTCCCGCAGGCCCGCCGAGGCCGCACGCGGGGGTACGGGAGCGGGGACGGGGCGCGGTCGCCGCGGCGGCGAGAGGCGGGGTGAGGGACGCGTGGGGGTGACCTACAAGTACTTCGGCGCACCCGACCGCGCGACCGCCGCCAGAGTCCCCACCGCGCTCGGCCCGGGCGGACTGGGCCTGGACGCGGGCGAGCTGGGCTCCCTGGGGCGCCTGGGCGACCTGATGGAGACCAGCGGCTCCCCCAACGGACACCTGTCGACCAAGATCAAGCCGGAGACCATGAGCGCCATGGTCCTCACCGGCATCCAGGGCGTCCCGCTGCACCAGGTCCCGCCGCTGGAACTCGTCGTGCTGCACCCCGACTACGCCGTCGTCCAGCTCCCCCAGAACGTCGTCGAACCGCTGCGCAAGGCCGACGAGACCGAGCTCGGCGCCGCGGCCTTCATCTGGTCCACCGTGCCCGACCGCCGGGGCCCGCGCGACGCCTTCGTGATCTACAGCATGCTGCACGAGTGGCAGGACTTCGCCAACCGGCTGCACGAGGCCGGCCACCAGCTGTACTGCCTGGTCTGGCCGTAACCCCGACCGGACGGCCCGGCAGCCCCGCGGAACCGAACGCCCCGACGGCCGAACCGGCCTCGGGGCGAACGTGTCTGACCGTTCGTCACCGATCGGGCGGGAGGGACTCAGCTCCGGGCGCGGCGGGCGCGGCGGACCGTCCGCTCGCTCTCCACGGGCTCCGCCAGGTGACCGTCCACCAGGCGCGTCAGCGCCGACACGAAGACCCCGCGCTCGGGCTCCGGCAGGGCGTCCAGGACCTCGCGGTGCACCCGGTCGGCGATCTCGGTGCCCCGCTCGACGGCGCGCCCGCCCGCCTCGGTGACCGAGATGATCCGGGCCCGGCGGTCGGCGGCGGACGGGCGGCGCTCGGCCAGGCCCGCCTTCTCCAGCTCGTCGACGGTGACCACCATGGTGGTCTTGTCGAGGTCGGCCAGCTCGGCGAGCTGGATCTGGGTGCGCTCCGCCTCCTGCGCGTGGAACAGCACGCAGTACGCGCGGGGGGTGATCCCGAGCTCGGTGAAGGCCGACGCCATCCGGGTCGCCAGGACGTGGCTCGCGTGGTCCAGCAGACCGGAGATGTCGCGGATCCGCCGCACGGGCGGGGTCGTCGTCATGCGTCCGAGGTTAGCAACGTGCCGTCCGTCGACAGATGATCCCGTAGCCAACCAACCGCCGTGCCGTCGCACACGAACCGGCCGGGCGCGCGAAGGCCTACGGGATGCCCAGCTCGAACAGGGCGTACCCGGCGTACCAGCCCGCCGCGACCGCGGGCATCGCGAACAGCCCGATCAGCGAAGGCGTCCGGACCCGGCGCAGCGCGACCGCGAGGCCGATGCAGAGCGGGAAGGCCGGCAGCAGGTAGCGCGAGATGTTGTCGAAGATCTGGTTGCTGCTCAGTGCGGTGATGATGGTCAGCAGCGTGTAGATCACCAGGACCAGCGGCGGACGCAGCCGCAGCAGCAGCACCAGCAGGCCGGGCAGGGCGATCAGCAGCGCGATCGCGATCAGGTCGGGGGCCGGGTTGGACTGCCAGAAGTTCCAGTGCCCGGTGACCACGTCCAGGACCGTGCGGAAGGTGGAGGCGCCCCAGTCGAAGTAGCGGTTCCAGGCGCCGCGCTGGAGCTTGAAGTAGCCGCCCCAGTCGCCCATCCGGTAGCCGACCCAGGCGACGTACCAGAGCAGGCCCCACGGCGTGATCAGCATCGCGAACAGCGGACGGCGGACGCCGTCGGTGCGCCGCACGAGCGCCACCAGGGCGGCGATCGAGACGGCGGCGATCAGGGCCGCGGCGGTGGGGCGGTTGAGCCCGGCGGCCAGGGTCAGCAGCCCGGCCGCCACCCAGCGGCGGGTCATCACGCAGTAGCAGGCCCACGCGGACAGCGCGACGAACAGCGAGTCCGAGTAGACCGCCCACTCGACGCCGGAGCCCGGGAACAGGCCCCAGAGCACCGCGGCGATCACGCCCGCCCGCCAGCCGCCGAGCCGCTCGGCGACCGCGAAGACGCCGGCCGCCGCGACGAACGAGGCGAGCACCGACACGACGATGCCGGAGCCGTACGGGCCGAGCCCGGTGACCGCGCCGACCAGTCGCATCAGCCACGGGTAGAGCGGGAAGAAGGCCGCCGAGTTCTCGTAGTAGCTGGCCAGCGGGAAGCCGTGCAGCGGGATCAGCTGCGGGTCGTAGCCGTTCTCGGCGATCCGCTGGTACCAGATGCCGTCCCAGGTGCCGAGCACGTCCCACGGCTGGGCGCCGCCGCCGCGGCCCGGGTCCTTCTTGAGGTAGTCCCCGGTGTGGGCCAGCAGCATCATGAAGACGGTCAGGCCGGTGGCCTTGACCACGGCGTAGGCGCCGAGCGCGGGCGCGAAGCGGTCCATCAGGGCGCCGAGGCGGCCGGGCGCGGTGCGTTCCGGCTCGGGGCGTTCGTCCGTCGTCACCGGGGGCGTCGGGGCGCCGGGCTCGGCGCTGGACGACTCGGTGCTCGATGCCGTGCTCATCTGCTGTGGCTCTCCCCGCCCGGCTCGTGGTCGGCGCGCCGGCGAACGCGGCGACGTCGAGTGAGCCTACGACACCGGCCCCGCCCGGCCCGGGGCGGCGGGGGCGCGACGGCGCGGGCTCCACCACAACGGCGGGTCCGCCGCCGCCCGCCGCGAGGATGGGGCGGCGGCGGACCCGGGGTGAACCGGCGGACCGGACGCGGCGGGCGTCAGCCGTGGAGGTGGACGATGCCGAGCTTGGTGAGCTGCCAGAGCTGGTCGGCGGCGCCGGTGTCGGTCGCGAGCACGACGAGCGGGTTGCCCCGCGCGTCGAGGCCGCCGCCGGCGGTGAGCACCTTGCTCTGGTCCTGGGAGTCGGCGACCGTGTAGCGGCCACCGCCGGCCGGCTTGAACACCCAGTGCTGGTTGCCGCCGCCGTTGCAGCCCCACTGCTGGATCCGGGTGCCGACGGCGACGGACGCGGCATCGGCGTCCAGGCACATGCCCCGGTTGCCGCTGAAGTCGAGCTCGTAGCCGCCGCCCGCCTTCGCCTCCAGGACGAACGACTGGTTGAGGCCGCCGGTGGCCGGGTAGCTGATCGCGGCGCGGCCGTTGGTGGCGTCGCCGTAGCTGCCGCCGCCGGTGAGGTCGAGCGCGTTGCCGGTGCCCGCGTTGGTCAGCTGGTACCAGGCACCGTCCTCGGGGCCGTCGCCGAACGGCTGTCCCGGGGTGAGCGGCTGGATGGACGTGGTGTTCTGCTGGTTGAGCGTGCAGTAGGCCTGCGCCTGGTCCGGCCGGGCGAAGAACTGGCCGAGGCAGACGCCCTCGCCGCGGTAGCCGGCGACCCGCAGGTGGTACGACTGGCGGACCATGTTCATGCACAGGCCGGGGATGCCGATCTGCGAGTCGCAGCCGTTGCGCGCCCACTCGGAGAGGTTGATGACGTCCCCGTTGCCGTACTCGTACGGGGAACTGGTCCACTCCGCGCAGACCTCGTGCCCGAAGGCGACCCGCCGCTGGTCCAGGTACCGGACGCCGGGCACCTGTTCGGCCGCCGAGCGGAGCGCGTCGCTGAACGTCGGCACCACCCAGTTGTGGCCCCAGGCCAGGTCCTCGGGGAAGGCCGGACAGCCGTCGGCGATCTTGCCGAGGTAGTCGTTGCGCCGGATGTCCGGCGTGATCGGGTTGAAGTACGACTGGTAGACCAGCTGGTACGAGGAGTCCGCGTAGCCGGCCCGGCGCATGGTCTGACGGATGTTCTGCAGCGCGGCGACGACCTTGGGCTGGACGCGCTTGGCCCGCTGGACGATGTCGGCGCTGCCGATGGTGTCGCGGCAGCCCTGGCTCTTCGGGATCGGGAAGTACTGCGCGAGGCAGTGCATCATGATCCCGCTGAAGTCGAAGTCGTCGTTGGCGCCGATCGTGACGACGACCATCTTCACGTCGTACTTGCCGGCCACGTCGGCGAGTTTGACGTCCTGCTTGGGCTCGCCGAAGTCGCCGCTGCCACCGCCGGTGATCTTGGCCAGCTCCGGGTCGCTGACCAGGTCGCCGGTCTGGGCGCCGGAGCAGGCGAGGTCGACCGGGGTCACGCCGGGGATGTCGGTGACGAAGATCTCCGACTTCGGGTGCCGGTGGCAGTAGTTGGTGGGGGTGTCGGTGTCGGGGAAGTAGCCGTCGCCGGTGTCGGTGCCGGCGCCCTCCCCGGAGATGGCACTGTCGCCGAGGGCGACGATCGCGGCCGGGCGGGCGCCGTCGGCAGCGGGGGCCTGGTCGGCGAGGGCGACGGGTGCGCCGGCCAGGCCGAGGGTGGCGACGAGGGCGCTCACGGCGAGAAGTGCGCCGTACGGGGAGCGGCGCGCAACCGTCCGGATTCTGCGCGCCGCCGACAGTCGGGACCTGATCACACGCGACTCCTTGCGGGGGGTGGGGACCGCCCGGCCGGGGGCGCCGAGCGGCGCGGAGCAAGAAAGCGGAGCAGAAAGGTGAGCAGGTCTCACATTCTAGGTACTGACAAGTAACGCAACAAGGCTTGTGACAGCAGCGGAAGTCGGCGCTCCGCAGGCCGCCACGACGCCTCCGGACACGCGGAAGAGCCGCCGCCCGCACCCCAGGAGGGAAGCGCGGGACGGCGGCTCGACACCCGGCCGAACCGGGTGCGGGATCAGCCCAGGTTGGCGCAGTGGTTGCCGAACGCCGGGTTCAGCGCACCGATGACGTCCACGGAGTTGCCGCACAGGTTGACCGGGATGTGCACCGGGATCTGGATCTGGTTGCCGGAGATGACACCGGGGGAACCCGCGGCGACGCCCTCGGCGCCCGAGCTGGCCATCGCGGAGCCCGCGCCCGCGGCGACGATACCCACCACGGCGGCACCGACGGCAGCCGTCTTCTTGATGCTCATACGAGCCTCCTGACTGTTCAACAGAGATGCACGGGGAGTGCGACATCTAGAACGAGACCCGTCGGATGCGGTTGCGAGCGCACCCGCCATGTCACCCAAGTGGCGCAACGGTGGAGGTACCCGGCATTCGGGTGATCACCGGACCGGACCGTTTCCCCTCGCGCCCTGCCTCGTTCTCCCTGGCGGAACGAGCTCCACTCAGGCCCCTACACGAATCGAGTACCGCCCATGCGCAAGCTAGCCCACGGCGTCGCCGGCACCGCGGCCACCGCCGCCCTGCTCGCCGCCGGTGCCGGCGTCGCGTCCGCCCACCACCTGCACGGCGCGACCGCCGAGGGTGTCGCGGCCGGCTCGGCCGGCGTGGTCTCGGGCAACTCGGTGGAGGTCCCCGTGCACATCCCGCTCGACGTGTGCGGCAACTCGGTCGACGTGGTGGGCCTCCTGAACCCGGCGTTCGGCAATCACTGCCTCAACGCCTGACCGGGAATTCCTCCTGGTCGCGCCTTGCCCCGGACCTTTCCCGGCCGTGCGGGAAACCGTCCGCGAGGCGCCGAGAAGCGGCCACCGCGGCCACGCCCGAGCCATGGGCGGAACACGCCGGTGTGCGCCGACGGAGTGACAAATCACGGCAGTCCAAGAAGCCATCGGGCGGGCATTCCTGCTCGCCCGGCTCCCGACATTCGCGATCCGTCGGGCAGAAAACGGAGGAAAGAACATGCGTAACCTCAAGAAGGCCGCCGTCCTGACGCTGGCCACCACCGGCCTGGTCCTCGGTGCGGCCGGCGGCGCCTTCGCCAGCTCCGGCGCCCAGGGTGTGGCCGCCGGCTCCCCCGGCGTGCTCTCCGGCAACCAGATCCAGGTGCCGATCCACATCCCGCTGAACGTCTGCGGCAACACCGTCAACGTCATCGGTCTGCTGAACCCGGCCTTCGGCAACAGCTGCGCCAACGTCGGCTGAACCCGCGGTCGCCGCCCCGGCGACAGCTGATTCACCGAGCCCGTGCCTCGCCCCTCACGACGGGGCGAGGCACGCTCCACCCGTGTGTGATCGAGGAGATCAACCCCCATGCAGAACGTGAAGAAGGTCGCCGTCCTCTCCGCCGCCGCCGCCGGCCTGGTGCTCGGCGCGGCCGGCTCCGCCGCCGCCAGCTCGGGCGCCGAGGGCGTGGCCGCCGGCTCCCCCGGCGTCGGTTCCGGCAACCAGATCCAGGTCCCGGTCCACGTGCCGATCAACCTGTGCGGCAACTCCATCAACGTGATCGGCCTGCTGAACCCGGCCTTCGGCAACAGCTGCGCCAACGTGGACATGCACCCGCACCACGACGCGGACGACTGCTGATCCTCCGGTCGGCACGCGTTCCGGCCGAACTGCCCCCCGACCGACCGGCCGGGGGGCAGTTCGGCATCTCCGGACGGCGCCTCTGCTCCCGGCCGGCCGCCGGCCGACCGGCTCCCGATCCACCGAAGGGTGATCCGCATGGTTTCGAAGAAGGGCGGGGCCGGACTGGCCGCCGCCGTCGGCGCCGCGGTGCTGCTCGGCGCGGGCTCCGCGCAGGCCGCCACCGCGCCCCACCCGGCCCCGGAGGCCGGCCCGGCCACGCTGACGAAGACGGACGTCGGCCAGGCGCTGAACGGGACGACCTCCGGGCTCGGCTACGGCATCGCGCCGATCAAGAGCCTGCGCCTGGACCCGTGGGCGAACTCCTCGGCCGACGTGCTCAACAACGGCGCGACCGTGCAGCCCGACCAGGGCCTCGCGCCGGTCGGCACCGGCGTGCTGACCGGTCCGCTGAGCGCCGGGGGCGGCGCCAAGGACCTGCCGCTGGTCGGCGGGCTGACCGGCGTCCTGCCGGGCTGAGCCTCCGCGCACGCGCGCGAGCCCGGCACCCGTTCGAGGCGGGGGTGCCGGGCTCTCGCGTGTCCGCGGAGGCTCGCCGGGGACTCAGAGCTGCGCGAGGTCCGTCAGCCCGGTCTCCTGCACGACACCGGTCGTGGTGGCCGTGGTGGTCGCGGCCAGGTCGTTCACCTCGTCGGTGACGGAAAGGCGGTGGTCCTCGTTGCCGAGGGTCGCCGTGGCGCCCGGCACGGCCTGCACGGCGCCGGTGACCAGCCGCGGGTCCACCTCGTCGACCTTCAGGTGGCCGCCGGCCAGCTGGCCGGTGCCGTCCTGGGCGAGCGAGAGCGGCTTGCCGAGGGCGAGGCCCGGGGTGTCGGCGCGCAGCGGCGCGGCCGGGGCGTCCAGCAGCACCTTGCCGAGGTCGGTGCTCCGGTCCACCAGCGGGACGGGCAGCTCGGCCTTGGCGCTCGGGCCCACCTTGCCGGTGCGCAGCTCCGGGACGAGCCGGTCGGGCAGCAGCTCGGTGCTGGTGCTGGTGGTCCGTCCGGGTGCCGGCGGCATGACCAGCGAGGTGGGGATGCCCGCGGTGAGGTGACTGTCCAGCGGGGCGAGCGGGATGTCCGCGGGGACCTGCTGGGTGGCCAGCTTGTCCTCCAGCGCACCGACCTGGTCGGGGCTCATCGGGGCGGCGGAGGCCGCCCCCTGGGAGGCGAGCACGCCCGCACCGACCGCCAGCAGCATCGCGCCGGCCCGCTTGGAGAACTTCATGCTTTTCACCGTTCTGCCTGTCCGTACTGGAGATCTTCCGAGGGGTACGGCCGCGCTACCCGAGTACCGCAGCCGTAAAGCAATCTGTCTCAACGAGTGAGCGGGAGCTCGGATTGCGGCCGTTAGCCGATTCGGCCTAATAATCCGACTGGAAACCACTCCCGGACGCGCCTCCCGGACTCTTTTCAAAAATCCCCGTAACCTTCCGTGCCGTCATTCTTTGATCTGGACGTCAGTGACTGCAGACCGGGTCTGAGCGTTCTACGCGTTGTACGCACGGAAACCAAAGAGCTTTTCAGAGAGGGATCTCCCCATGATCCAGAAGTCCTTCGCCGCCGCCGGCCTGGCCGTCGCCGCGCTGGCCGCCGCCGCCGCGCCGGCCACCGCCATCGGTGACGCGGACGGCGCCGCCGCCTCCATCGAGGGCAACGGCGGCACCAACTTCACCGGCACCGTCGGGAACAACAGCCCGAACTTCCACTTCCTGGACAACGCGAACGTCTGCCTCCCCGAGATCCACAACATCGCCGTCGGCGTTCTCGGTGTGGCCGTCCCGGTCGAGGTCCCGATCGCCAACAGCGGTGGCAAGCAGTACTGCACCCAGGGCCAGGGCACCCAGAGCCACGGCGACGCCGGCGTCTCGCACCTGGTCGGCTGACGAACCGTCCGGGCCGTACCGCCTGCAGCTCCCGGGCAGGCCTCCTGAACCATCCTTCGAATCGCTCCCCGATTCACCCCTCGAGAGGAAAACCGGAAATGATCAAGAAGTCCCTCGCCGCCGCCGGCCTGGCCGCCGCCGCCATCGCGATGTCCGCCGGCTCGGCCTCCGCCATCGTCGACTCGGACGGCGCCGCCACCTCGGTCCAGGGCAACGGTGGCACCAACCAGACCGGCACCCACGGCAACGGCAGCCCGAACTTCCACACCCTGGACAACGCCAACGTCTGCCTGCCGGAGGTCCACAACATCGCCGTCGCCGTCATCGGCGTCGCGGTTCCGGTCGAGGTGCCGGTCCTGAACAGCACCCCGAAGCAGATCTGCAACGTCGGCCAGAACACCCAGTCCTCGGGCGACGCGGGTGTCTCGCACCTGATCGGCTGATCAAGGGGCATGGCACGGACGGAGGGCCCGGGGAGGTTGGTCTCCCCGGGCCCTCCGGGCTGTACGGACGAGGTGTCCGGCGGGCGTGCGCCCGGCCGGGTGAACGGCCGTCCGGTCCGGCGCGTGGGGCGGCGGACCGGACGGCCGGAAGTGATCACGTGTCACACGCAGAGCGCCGGCCGAGGCGCTCCCGAAGAGAGGGCAGAACCATGAAGAGCAAGCTGGTCAAGGTCGCGCTGACCGCCACCGCCGCGCTCGCGCTCGCGGGTGCCGCCACCCCGGCGTTCGCGCACGTCGGCCTGGCTGGTGGTGGCGAGTTCGTCGGCTCCGCCGACCCGGTGTTCGCGGCCGACCAGTGGGCCGCCATCGCCCACACCTCGCACATCGTCACCGGTGGCGAGGGCTGGGGCGCCGCCACCGCCAAGGACGTGGCCGGCGGCGTGGAGGGCTTCGCCCACATCCACGACTGGCGCTAAGCCGTACGACGGAAGGCCGGGCACCTCCCCGCGGGGAGGTGCCCGGCCTTCCGTCGTCCCCGCCCCGAGCCGGAGCGCACCCGGAGGCGAGCGGGCAAGAACGCCGCTACTTGAGCATCGCGGCGGCCTCGACCGCCCAGTAGGTGAGGATCTGCTCGGCGCCGGCCCGGCGGATCGAGGTGAGCGTCTCCATGATCATCCGCTCCCGGTCGATCCAGCCGTTCGCCGCCGCGGCCTCGACCATCGCGTACTCCCCGGACACCTGGTACGCGGCGACCGGCACCGGCGAGGCGTCGGCGACCTGGCGCAGGATGTCCAGGTAGGCCATGGCGGGCTTGACCATCACCAGGTCGGCGCCCTCGGCGACGTCCTGCTGGAGCTCGCGCAGCGACTCGCGGGCGTTGGCCGGATCCTGCTGGTAGCTCTTGCGGTCGCCCTTGAGCGAGGAGCCGACGGCCTCGCGGAAGGGGCCGTAGAACGCCGAGGCGTACTTCGCGGTGTAGGCGAGGATGCCGGTGTCCTGGTGCCCGGCCTCGTCCAGCGCCCGGCGGACCACCGCGATCTGGCCGTCCATCATCCCGGACGGGCCGACCAGGTGGACGCCGGCGTCGGCCTGGACCCGGGCCATCTCGGCGTACCGCTCCAGGGTGGCGTCGTTGTCCACGCTGCCGTCGGCGGCCAGGACGCCGCAGTGGCCGTGGTCGGTGTACTCGTCCAGGCACAGGTCGGACATGACCACCAGCGCGTCGCCGACCTCGGAGACGACGTCCCGGATCGCCAGCTGGAGGATGCCGTCCGGGTTGGTGCCCTCGCTGCCGACGGCGTCCTGGACCTCGGGCACGCCGAACAGCATGACGCCGCCCAGACCGGCCTCGGCGGCCTCCACCACGGCCTTGCGCAGGGTGTCCCGGGTGTGCTGGACGACGCCCGGCATCGAGCCGACCGGGACGGGCTCGCTGACGCCCTCGCGGACGAACAGCGGCAGGATCAGCTCCGCCGGGTGCAGCCGGGTCTCGGCGACCAGGCGGCGCATCGCCGGGCTCTGGCGCAGCCGGCGGGGGCGAACGTACGGGAATTCAGCGGACACGGCTTCTCTCTCCGAACGGTGGTGCAGCTCCGGGGGCGACGGGATCGCCGCCCCCGGGTCCCGGGTGGGGGTCAGCGGGCCTTGCGGCGCGAACCCGGGCGGCGCTCGCTGGGCCGGTAGACCGGCTCACCGGCGGCGGTCGCCGTGTCGCGGCGCTTGGCCCCGAAGTCTGCCAGCGCCTGGGCCAGCGCGGCCGCCGACGGGGCCGGGGCCATCACGTCGACCCGCAGGCCGTGCTCCTCGGCGGTCTTCGCGGTGGCCGGGCCGATGCAGGCGATGACCGTGACGTTGTGCGGCTTGCCGGCGATGCCGACCAGGTTGCGCACGGTCGAGGACGAGGTGAAGAGCACCGCGTCGAAGCCGCCGCCCTTGATCGCCTCGCGGGTCTCGGCCGGCGGCGGCGAGGCGCGCACCGTGCGGTACGCCGTCACGTCGTCGACCTCCCAGCCGAGCTCGACCAGGCCGGCCACCAGGGTCTCGGTGGCGATGTCGGCGCGCGGCAGCAGCACCCGGTCGATCGGGTCGAACACCGGGTCGTAGGGCGGCCAGTCCTCCAGCAGGCCGGCCGCGGACTGCTCGCCGGAGGGCACCAGGTCCGGCTTCACGCCGAAGTCCACCAGGGCCTGCGCGGTGGTCTCGCCGACCGCCGCGACCTTGATGCCGGCGAACGCGCGGGCGTCCAGGCCGTACTCCTCGAACTTCTCCCGGACCGCGCGGACGGCGTTCACCGAGGTGAAGGCGATCCACTCGTAGCGGCCGGTCACCAGGCCCTTGATGGCCCGTTCCATCTGCTGCGGGGTGCGCGGCGGCTCGACCGCGATGGTCGGCACCTCCTGCGGCACCGCGCCGTACGAGCGCAGCTGCTCGGACAGGCCGTGGGCCTGCTCCTTGGTGCGCGGCACGAGGACGTTCCAGCCGAACAACGGCTTGGTCTCGAACCACGAGTGCGAGGCGCGGTGGGCGACCTGCTCGCCCACCACGGCTATCACCGAGGTGGCCGGGTCCACCGGGGCGGAGACCGGCGAGGGCAGCACCCGGGCGGTCTTGAGGTCGGCCGCGATGCTCGACAGGGTCGAGGTGAAGGTGCGCTGGCGCGTGGTGGTTCCGGACAGCGTCGCGCTCAGCGCCGCCTCCGGCTTTCGGCCGTTGGAGACCAGCGCGGCGGCGGTCGCGGGCAGCTGGCCCAGCGTCGTGCGCACCACCAGGGTGGTCTCCGGCGCGCCCAGGTCGACCGGGCCGCCGGCCAGCAGCGCCGCGCCGTCGACGAAGCGGACGTCGGTGCCGGCCGAGCCGCGCAGCGGGACGCCCGCGTAGGCCGGCACGCCGACCGACTGGGCGACGCCCGGGATCACCTCGAAGGCGATCCCGTCGCCCGCGCAGCTGAGCATCTCCTCGGCGGCGCAGCCGTCCAGGCCCGGGTCGCCGTCGACGGTGCGGACCACGTGCTTGCCGGCCCGCACGGCCTCGGCGACCAGCTTGGCCAGGTCGAGCTCGGCGCCCTCGGCGCCGGGGGTGTGCACCTGCACGCCGGCCGGGCAGTGGCTGCGCACGGCGGCGGCGGTCAGCGGGTCGGCGACCAGGACGTCGGCCGAGGAGAGCACCTCGACCGCGCGCAGGGTCAGCAGCCCCGGGTCCCCGGGGCCCGCGCCCAGGAAGGTGCACCGTCCGGCGGCGGACTGGCCGCCCGGGAACGGGGTGTCGGTGGCGGCGGTGGGGCTCATCGGGCTCGCTCCCCCATCAGGGCGGCCGCGCCCGCGTCGAGCAGCCGGGCGGCCAGCGCGCGGCCGAGGGCCGTCGCCTGCTGCTCGGCGGTCTCGTCGAGGACGATCGGACCGTTGGCGGACATCTTCAGCAGGGTGGCGCCGTCGGTGGTGCCGACCACGCCCTCCAGCCGCAGTTCGTTCGGCCGGCTCCAGGTGGCCAGCCCGGCCACCGGCGCCGAGCAGCCGGCCTCCAGGGCGGCCAGCAGCGCCCGCTCGGCGGCCACCTCGACCCGCGTGGGGGCGTGGTCGAGGGCGGCGAGCGCGGCGGCGAGGTCGCCCCCGTCCGGAAGCACGGCCCCGGACGCGCACTCGATGGCGAGCGCGCCCTGGCCGGGGGCCGGGAGCATCAGCTCGGGGTCGAGGTGCTGGGAGATCTCGGCGCTGCGGCCGAGCCGGTTCAGGCCGGCGGTGGCGAGCACCACGGCGTCCAGCTCGCCCTTGGTGACGTACCCGATCCGGGTGTCCACGTTGCCGCGGATCGCGACGGTCTCCAGGGCGGCGCCGCGGGCGGCGGCCCAGGCGTTCAGCTGGGCCATCCGGCGCGGGGAGCCGGTGCCGATCCGGGCCTGGCGGCCGGCCCCGGCCAGCTTCTCCACCAGCTCGTCCAGGGTCAGGCCCTCGTGGGCGACCAGGGCGTCGCGGACGTCCTCGCGCTCGGGGACGGCGGCCAGCACCAGGCCCTCGGGGGCGGCGGTGGGCAGGTCCTTCAGCGAGTGCACGGCGAAGTCGATCCGGCCCTCCAGCAGCGCGTCGCGCAGCGCGGAGACGAACACGCCGGTGCCGCCGATCTGGGCCAGCGCCTCGCGCGAGGTGTCGCCGTAGGTGGTGATCTCGACCAGCTCGACGGCGCGCCCGGTGAGCCTGGTCACCTCGCGGGCGACCATGCCCGACTGGGCCATGGCGAGCGCGCTGCGCCGGGTGCCGAGCCGCAGGGCGGGGGCGGCCGGAGCCTGCTCCGTGATCGGTTGACCATTCATGAGGTGATCGTCCCGGTGGTACTCGTGGGATGGCTGACGGTTCATCCGGCGCTCCCGCCCGAGGGCTGGGGCCGGCCGCCGACGGGCGTGCCCGACACGGCGTGCACGGCCGCCGGGTCGAGGTCGAACAGTTCGCGCAGGGCGTCCGCGTAGGAGGCGCCGCCGGGCTCGGCGGCGAGCTGCTTGACCCGCACGGTGGGTGCGTGCAGGAGCTTGTCGACGACCCGCCGGACGGTCTGGGTGATCTCGGCGCGCGAGCGCTCGTCCAGGTCGGGCAGCCGGGAGTCCAGCCGGCCGAGCTCGGCGGCGACGACGTCGGAGGCCATCGACCGCAGCGCGACGACGGTCGGCGCGATCCGCGCGGCCCGCTGGGCGGCGCCGAACGCGGTGACCTCGTCCGCGACGATCCGGGTGACGGCGTCCACGTCGCCGGCGCCGGGGCTGGCGGCGTGGGCGTGCGAGAGGCTCTCCAGGTCGACCAGCAGGGCGCCGGGCAACTCGTGCACCGCGTGGTCGACGTCTCGCGGCATGGCGAGGTCGAGCAGGGCGAGCGGCTGCTCGGTCCGGCGCAGGGCGACCGCGGCGGCGACGTCCTCGGCGTGGATGACCACGCCGGCCGCGCCGGTGCAGGAGATCACCAGGTCGACGTCGGCCAGCGCCTGCGGCACCTTGGCCAGGTCGAGGGTGCGGGCCACGCCCGGACCGAGGATCTCGACCAGGCGCTCGGCGCGCGCGGGCGTCCGGTTGGCGACCAGCAGGTCGGTGACGCCGGAGCGGACCAGGGTCGCGGCGGCCAGCGAGCTCATCGAGCCGGCGCCGACCACCAGGGCCCGCTTGCCGGCGATCTCGCCCGCGCCGGCCGCGACCTGCTCCAGGCCGAAGGTCACCAGCGACTGGCCGGCCTTGTCGATGCCGGTCTCGCTGTGCGCCCGCTTGCCGACCCGCAGCGCCTGCTGGAACAGCTCGTTCAGGTCGCGCCCGGCGGTGTGCTCCTCCTGGGCCTTGGCGAGCGCGTCGCGCAGCTGGCCGAGGATCTGGCCCTCGCCGACGACCATCGAGTCCAGGCCGCAGGCCACCGAGAAGAGGTGGTGGACGGCGCGGTCCTCGTAGTGGACGTAGAGGTGGGGGGTCAGCTCCTCCAGGTCCACCCCGCTGTGGTGGGCCAGGAGCAGGGACAGCTCGGCGACGCCGGCGTGGAACTTGTCGACGTCCGCGTACAGCTCGATCCGGTTGCAGGTGTTGAGCAGCGCGGCTTCGGCGACGGTCGCGGTGGCCGCGGCGTCGTGCAGCAGCCGGGTCGGCGCGTCACCGGTCAGCGCGGCGCGCTCCAGCACGCCGACCGGGGCCGTCCGGTGGCTCAGTCCTACGACGAGAAGACTCACGCCCGCCCCCCACAGCTCTTCGTGTTCATGCGGGCATCACCGCGGACAGATCGCCCTCGCCGCCCTTGGCCGGCTTGCCCTTGACCTGCTCGGCCTGGTCCTTGGCGGTGGTCTCGGCGCGAGCCTTGCCGCTGCCGGCGGCCGCGCGGCGCAGCTTGGCGGCCGCGGCGCGGACCGGGCCGGGGGCGCGGTCCAGCACCGACTCGGTGCGGTCGGGCTCCTCGCCGGCCTTGCGCTGCTCGTGGAAGGCGAGGATCTGCAGCTCGATGGAGAGGTCCACCTTGCGCACGTCCACGCCGTCCGGAACGGTCAGCACGGTCGGGGCGAAGTTGAGGATGCTAGTGACGCCGGCCTCGACCAGGCGGTCGCAGACCTGCTGGGCGGCACCGGGCGGGGTGGTGATGACGCCGATGGAGACGTGCTGGCTCTCGACGATCGACTCCAGCTCGTCCATGTGGCGCACCGGCAGCCCCGCCGCCGTGGAACCGACCACGTTGGGGTCGGCGTCCAGCAGGGCGGCGACCCGGAAACCGCGGGAGGCGAAGCCCCCGTAGTTCGCGAGGGCGTGGCCGAGGTTCCCGATGCCGACGATGACGACCGGCCAGTCCTGGGTCAGGCCGAGCTCGCGGGAGATCTGGTAGACGAGGTACTCGACGTCGTAGCCGACACCGCGGGTGCCGTAGGAGCCGAGGTAGGAGAAGTCCTTGCGCAGCTTGGCGGAGTTGACCCCGGCCGCGGCGGCCAGCTCCTCGGAGGAGACGGTCGGCACCGAGCGCTCGGAGAGCGCGGTGAGGGCCCGCAGGTAGAGGGGCAGGCGGGCGACGGTCGCCTCCGGGATGCCCCGGGCACGCGAGGGTCGGCGCGCGGCGCCCTGGTCGGGCGTCTGCGAACTGCTCTGTGGTGATCGGCCGATTGCCACGGTGCTCCTGTGGGTGAAGCTGGGCTTTGGCAGCCAGGCTATGCGTTTGTGAACGTGTGCACAAAGATGGTGTCCGATTTGTCCCCGCACAGTGATGCGCATCACGCCGTCGAGCCCATAGCACCGCAGTCCGTCAGCACCACGGCCGGGGCCGGTACCCCGGGCAGCCACGGGCCGTACGGCGCCTCCCTGCGCAGCAGCGGGACGGCCGCTCCGGACGGGCGGGAACGGGCCCGGCCCAGCCGCGGCCAGGGCACCCGGGCCGCCTCGCGCAGCGCCCCCCGCACGTCCTCCGGCGTCCGGTCGCCCGTCGGTCCGCCGGGGACGCCGGGGACGCCCACGCAGTGGCGCAGCAGTTCGGCGGTCACCCGGGCGTCGCCGAGCGCGGTGTGCGCCGGGTACCAGCCGAGGCCGGCCGCCTCCACGCAGGCGGCCAGGCCGTGACCGCCGGCCTCCGGCAGGAGCTCGCGGGCCAGGCGCATCGTGCACAGCAGCGGGACGGGCGGCAGCGGCACGCCGATGCGGGCGAACTCGCGCTCCAGGAAGGCGTGGTCACAGCTCACGTGGTGCCCCACCAGCACCCGGCCGGCCAGCAGCTCCAGCAGCCGCGGCGCGATCTCCCGGAAGCGCGGCGCGCCCTCGACGTCCGCCTGGCATATCCGGTGCACGTGGGTCGGGCCTACCGGGCCCAGCGGGTCGAGCAGGGTCGCGAACTCGCCCTCCGGGCGCAGCTGGCCGTCCAGCAGGACCACCGCGATCTCGACCACCCGGTGGCGCCACGGGCTGCGGCCCGTCGCCTCCACGTCCACCACGGCGAAGCCCCGGGCGCCGTCGGGGGCCTGGGACGTCGCGGGGGTGGGACCGGGAAGCATGGCGGCACTCCTCGTGTGCTCAGCCCCCCACGGGCGCAAACGAGTTCGATCGTAAGCCGACGAACACGCTCCGACACCGCCGGTTCGGAGTGGGTTTGGCAACGATTCGGCGACTCGCCCCCGCCGGTCGGCGGGGGGGGACGGCCGGAGCCCGCGAAAAGCCAGCGGTGGGGGGATCAGCCGCCCAGCGCGGCGCGCAGGCGGCGCTCGTCCACCCGCCAGAAGTCGTGCTGGCGGCCGTCGACCAGCGTCACCGGGATCTGCTCCCAGTACAGCCGGTACAGCTCCTCGTCCTGGGTGATGTCCTTCTCCTCGAAGGCCGCGCCCAGCTCCCCCGTCACCCGGACGATCACCTCCCGGGCGTCGTCGCACAGATGGCACCCGGGCTTGCCGACCAGGGTCACGGTACGGTCCGCCGGGGACGGCTTCGGGCTCTTGTCACGTCGCAGCAGTGGGCTCACCCGGCCATTGTCCGCCCCGCCCGCACCGGTCCCGCGCCCGGCCGCGCACCGCGCTGTTCACCGCACGGGCACGCCGCCGTCACGGCTGCTGCGCGCCCGGCTGGCTATGCTCGATGACATGGCCGTGCTCCGAAGGCTCACCCGCGCTAGGCGCCCCACCACCGAGCGGACCGCTCTCGCGGGCGAGGCCGCGGCCGAGGCCGCGGAGGCCGCCCTGCGCGCCGAGCCCGAGCCGGCCGCAGCCCTCGCGGACGCCTCCGCCCCCGGCGCGGGCGCCACCGCCCCGGGCGCGGCCCCCGGCAGGCCCTCGAAGGCCCCCAAGGCACCCGCCGGCAACCACACCCCCGAGCCCGGCGATCCGCACGCCGCCGCCTTCTTCGACTGCGACAACACCATCCTGCGCGGCGCCGCGATCTTCTACCTCGGTGTCGGCCTCTACCGCCACGGTTTCCTCACCCGCCGCGACATCGCCCGCTTCGCCTGGCAGCAGGCCTGGTTCCGGCTGCACGGCGCCGAGGACCCGGACCACATCTCGGACGCCCAGCACACCGCGCTCGGCCTCGTCGCCGGCAAGGCCACCGCCGAGTTGGAGGCGCTCTGCGAGGAGGTCTTCGAGCACGTCGTCGCCGACAAGATCTGGCCCGGCACCCGCGCCCTGGTGCAGATGCACCTCGACGCCGGCCAGCGGGTCTGGCTGGTCACCGCCGCCCCGCTGGAGGTGGCCCGGGTGATCGCCCGGCGGCTCGGCATGACCGGCGCGCTCGGCACCGTCGCCGAGGCCCACGACGGGCTCTACACCGGCCGGCTGGTCGGCGAGCTGCTGCACGGCCCCGCCAAGGCCGCCGCCGTCTCCGCGCTCGCCAGACGCGAGCGGCTCGACCTCGACCGCTGCGCCGCGTACAGCGACTCGGCCAACGACATCCCGATGCTCTCCCTCGTCGGCCACCCGTACGTGGTGAACCCGGACGGCGCGCTGCGCCGGCACGCGCGCGCCCAGGGCTGGCGCGTGCGGGACTTCCGCACCGGACGGAAGGCGGCCCGGATCGGCTTGCCGGCCGCGGCAGCGCTCGGCGTGCTCGCGGGGGCGACCGCCGCCGCGGTCGCGCTGCACCGGCGGCGCCGCCGCGCGTGATCCCGCGCACGTTCCGCCACCCTCCGCCACGCCCGAGTTGCCGTCGGCGCCGCTCCGAAATCCTCCGCACGGCCCTCCCCTTCAGGGGTGACCAGGCGTCAACAGGGCCGCTGACCTGGCCCCTCGTACGAGCGAACTCCGGTCCACCGCACGGCCGTCCGGACCCGCTGTTCGAACCTGTAAGTCGCTGACCGGTTCTGATCGTTCGCCAGACCGGGAAAGTCGGCGATTACCGAGCCCCGAGGCAGGGAAACCGCCCGGCGGACCACCGAATTGGTCACCCTGGGCGCCCGTTCGGTCACGTTGAGCCGGATGAACGGCGACACGATCGGTCAGTGTCGGCCGAATATGCACGCGAAATGCATCCCAAGCGACCACTTCGACCACACGGTGTAGCTGTCATTGCACAAAGCGTTATTCTCTCCTGGATGCGCGTCACCCAACCGCCCCGTCCGAACGGGCAATGGTGGCGTGCTCTCCGCGCAGGCGGAGGTGATCCGTCCACAGTTCTGCCTCTGGGAGTCCCGTGTACCCACCCGTCCGGAACGACGCGCCTGCACCCTCCCGCCCGTCGTCCGCGCCCCTGCGTCCCCGCACCGGCCTCCGCGGTCGCCCGGTCACCACCCGGCAGATCTCCACCGGCCTCGACCTGTTGCGCAGCCTGCTCCTCACCCAGCTCGCCGTCTCGCCCCAGCTCGTCCCGGCCGGCGCGCCCCTCGGGCCCCAGCCGGCCCCCGGACTCGCACTGCGCACCACCGCGGCCGGCTCGGCCGGCACCGGCTCCCGCGGCCGCACCGGCACCGCCGGCGTCGGCCGCAGCCGGACGCGCACCGCGCCCGCCCCGGGCTACGAGACCGAGCACAACCCGATCATGGAGCTGGTCGAGCGCGCCCAGGCCGGCGAGAGCGAGGCCTTCGGGCGGCTCTACGACCACTACTCGGACACCGTCTACCGGTACATCTACTACCGGGTCGGCAGCCGGGCCACCGCCGAGGACCTCACCAGCGAGACGTTCCTGCGCGCCCTGCGCCGGATCGGCACCTTCACCTGGCAGGGCCGCGACTTCGGCGCCTGGCTCGTGACGATCGCCCGCAACCTGGTCGCCGACCACTTCAAGTCCAGCCGCTTCCGGCTGGAGGTCACCACCGGCGAGATGCTCGACTCCAACGAGTGCGAGCGCAGCCCGGAGGAGTCGGTCCTGGAGTCGCTCTCCAACGCGGCCCTGCTCGACGCGGTGCGCCGGCTCAACCCGCAGCAGCAGGAGTGCGTCACGCTCCGCTTCCTGCAGGGGCTCTCGGTGGCCGAGACGGCGCGGATCATGGGCAAGAACGAAGGCGCCATCAAGACGCTGCAGTACCGGGCCGTCCGCACCCTGGCCCGCCTGCTCCCGCCCGACGCGCGGTGAGGCGCACGGCCGTGCCGGCCGCCGCGGCCGCGTGCGGCGCCGACGGGGGGATACCCCGCCCGGCCGGCGCCGACGGTCCGTCACCACCGGTGGCGGACCGACACGTCCGGGTGAACGGTCGGTCCGATGATCAGTCGTGCGTAACCGACCACCCGCACCGCTCGTTGGCCATCGTGCAAGCCGCCACCAGGCGTACGGTCAAGCCGAATTGCGACCCGTCACCCGATGGAGTGGCTTTGGCCCGCCGGGGCAACCGTCCGGCAGGCCGGGGTGTCGACAACGACGAAGGGAGGTGTGGCCCGTGACGGCAAACGTGCTGGAGCACCGACGGGCGAAGGCCTTCGCCGAGGCGCTGGAGGCCCACCAGGCAGAGCAACGCGGCACGGCCGACACCGAATCGGCCAACACCGCTACCACCGGCCATAGTTCGGCCGCGATGGCCGAACTGGTCGGCCTGGCGGGCGCGTTGGGCACACTGCCCGGCCCGGCACTCGACCCGGAGGTACGGACCGTCCAACGCGCCCAGCTGATGGCCGCGTTCGAGCAGGCCTTCGCCGGCGGACCGGGTGCCACAGTGCCCCGCCAGCGCCGGCACCGCGCGGTCCGGATGGCCCCGCGCGGCCGCTGGAGCCGCCGCTTCGCGATCGGCGGCCTCGTCGCCGGCCTCGCCGTCGGCAGCTTCGCGGGCGCCGCCGCCGCCAGCACCAGCGCCCTCCCGGGGGACACGCTGTACGGCATGAAGCGCGGCCTCGAAGGACTGCGGCTCGACCTGGCGGGCTCCGACTCCGAGCGCGGCGAACTGCTCCTCGACAACGCCGCGACCCGGCTCAAGGAGGCCAAGAGTCTGGTGGGCCGCACCGACGGGGCGGGCGCGCTCAGCCCCGGCACCGTCGACCAGGTCCGCCGCGCACTGGACGACATGCACGCCGACGCGATCAAGGGCCGCGACCTGCTGCGCTCGGTCTACCGCAGCAACGGCTCGCTCGACCCGATGCGCACACTGGCCGGCTTCGCCCACGAGGAGGACAGCCGCTGGACCGAGCTGGAGGGGCACCTGCCCTCCCAACTCACCCCGCAGGCCCACCTGGTGAACCAGCTCTTCGACGACATGAGCGAGGACGTCGCGCCTCTGCGCCTGGCCCAGCCCACCGCCCCCGGCGGTGCACCGGCCGGCACGGAAACGGGCGGCGACACCGCCGGCCCGAACCCCGGCTCCGGCCCGGCACCGTCCGGCGGCACCGGCACCGCACCGGGCACGCCCGCGCAGGGCGGCACCACGGGCACGGCCGGCGGCAACCGGCCCGGTGCCACCGAGCACTCCCCGGCCGGCGCCGGGGCGCTTCTGCCCGGCGGCACCGGTGCCAAGGGCGACGGCCTCACCGGGAACCTGCCCAGCAGCGCGCCCGACGCCGTCAACGGCCTGGTGGGCAACCTCACCAACGGGCTCACCGGCGGCAAGCAGCAGCCCTCGCCCAGCACCGACGTGGCGCCCGGCGGCCAGACGCAGCAGCAGCTGCCGACCGCCACGCCCAGTGCCGCCACCGGCGGCCAGCAGCAGGGCGTCGACGTGCCGCCGCTCATCCCGGGCCTGCTGCCCGGACTGCGGATCCTCGGCGGCTGACGCACCGGGTCGGCACACGACGGCCGAG
>NZ_JAQYXB010000616.1:0-359 GCF_036322405.1 Streptomyces sp. SP17BM10
CCCCCCCCCCCCCCCCCCCCCCCCCCCCCCCCCCCCCCCCGCCGCTTTAATGCTCCGGCGCCCCCCGCGTGCTACCCTCGCAGGGCCACTCTGGCCCTCCCCGACGCTCGTCCGATCGGCGCCAGTGCGGCTCGTGCTCCAGCAGGCCGGGGGGTCGGAGGAGCACGCGTCCGTACACCACTCCGGCGGGGGGGTGCAGGCAGGCGTCGGAGTGCTCGGCGCGGGCGGGGCGGGGGGGGGCGGCGGGGGGCGGGGGGGGGGGCGGGGGGGGCGGCCGCCGCCCGGCGGGGGGGGGGGGGGGGGGGGGGGGGGGGGGGGAGCGGCGGGCCGGGGGGCCCGGGCCCCCCCCCCCCCCCCCC
>NZ_JAQYXB010000617.1:0-325 GCF_036322405.1 Streptomyces sp. SP17BM10
CGGCGGGGTTTGCCCGCGCCTTGCGCCGGGGCCCGCCCCGCGCCTGGCGCGGGCCGCGTGGGGGCCGGCCTGTGCGGGGGGGGATTGGGCGATCCCGAGGATGATCGGGGGGGGGCGGGGGAGGCGGGGGGGCGGGCCGGGGGTTGCCCGTGGGGTGCTGCGCGCCCCGGGTTGGGCGGGGGGGCGGGGGGGGGGGGGGGGGGGGGGGGCGGCCGTGGGGCGGGGGGGTCTTTAATAATTAACCTGCCGGTGGGGGGGGGGGGGGGGGGGGCGGGCCCCGGGGCGGGGCCCGGCGCCCGGGGCCGGGCCCCCCCCCCCCCCCCCC
>NZ_JAQYXB010000618.1:0-451 GCF_036322405.1 Streptomyces sp. SP17BM10
CCCCCCCCCCCCCCCCCGCCCCGCACCCCCCCACGCCCCCCGCAGGCGTGGCCCTGAACCGGCCCCTCCCGAGACCTCCCCCCGTCGTGACAATCTTTCCCTCCACGACGCTCTTCCGATCTTGCAGTAGCCGGAGGGGGCGGGCGCCCCCGGGCCGGAAGGGCACCACTACCAAGACCAGACCCTCTGAACGCTCGAGGAACCCGGCGGCGTAGGGGAGGCAGGCGGCGCGGGTGGCGGGGGGGGGGGGGGGGGCGGGGGGGGGGGCGGCGGGGGGGGGGGGCGAGGGCCAGGCGACAGCGTGTCCACGAAGACAAAAAAACCCCCAACCCAACCACCCCCCCCACCCCCACACCCCCCAGAACACGCCGCCCCCCCCCCCCCAACCAACCCAGCCAGAAACCCCGCCCCCCCCCCAGCGAAACACCCCCCACGCCCCCCCCCCCCCCCC
>NZ_JAQYXB010000619.1:0-222114 GCF_036322405.1 Streptomyces sp. SP17BM10
AACCCAATAAAACGCACACGCCGAATACGCACCAGGCCGCGACAAGACAAGACGCGACCCGGCCCGAGCTGGGAAGTGGTGTTTCAGAGGATTGGCCGCCCCGGGACCGTCCGCGCCGATGCGTGTCCGGTGCTCCCTGCCGAGCGACTAGTGAACACTACCCCTGACCAGCGCCCCGGGCAAACTCGCGCCGGGGACGATCCGAGAACAGAGCGGGCGGCCGGCCTTCACGTGTTCGCCGTTCGGGTGGTCGTTGCCGGTGACCCAGCGGCGGGCGGTGGGCTCGTCGCGGCCTCCGTCGCGGTGGCGGCGCAGGAGGCGTTCCTCGCGGAGGGCGTCGTCGGTCTCGACGTACCAGACCTCGCGGAGCAGTCGGCGTGCGTCCGGCCAGGGGGCGTCGGTGGAGGCGAGGTAGTTGCCCTCGGTGACGACGAGGCGGGCCTGCGGGCGGACGACGTGGCGGGCGGCGACCGGTTCGTCGAGCGTCCGGTCGAAGTCGGGGACGTAGATGTCCTGGAACCGGTCGGCCGCGATGCGGCGCAGCAGCGCGACGTAGCCGTGGGCGTCGAAGGTGGCGGGCGCGCCCTTGCGGTGGGTGAGGCCGAGGCGGTCGAGCTGGGCGCCGGAGAGGTGGAAGCCGTCCAGTGGGACGTAGGCGGCGCTGCCCGGGCCCTCGACGCGCTCGACCTCGGCGACCAGGTGCCGCGCGAGAGTGGACTTGCCGGCCCCGGGCGGGCCGGTGAGTCCGAGGATCGTGCGGGCGTTGCTGCCCGGCCCCCGGAGGAGTCCGAGGGCGAGGGCGATGAGGCGGTCCTCGTTCATGGCCGCACCCTACTCATCCGTCTCGTCCGTGCCCGCCCGCCTCGACCGGTTCCCGCCGCTCCCCGCCCCGGACCTCCTCACCGGGCGGCGAGGGCCGGCATCTCCAGCGTCAGCGTTCCCGCGTCCGCGTCGAGCACGGCCGGGACACCGAGCGGGACGGTGAGGGTGGACGGACAGTGGCCGAAGCCCAGTTCCCAGAGCACGGGCACCCCGAGCGGGCCGAGGCGGTCGAGCATCACCTCGCGGACCCGGTCGGGCCGCCCGCAGCCCTCCCAGGAGCCGAGGGCTATGCCGGCCACGCCGTCGAGGGCGCCGGAGCGCAGGAACTGGGTGAGGAGGCGGTCGAGCTGGTACGGGTGCTCGTTCACGTCTTCGAGGATCAGGATGCTGCCCGCGAAGGAGGGCCGGGCGGCGGGCGTGCCGCGCTCGGCCGCGAGGACGTGGACGCAGCCGCCGGCCGTGACGCCGCGGGCCCGGCCAGGGACGAGGGGTGCGGCGGCCGGGCCGGTGAGGACGGTGGTCGCGGCGGGGTCGAAGAGGGTGCGGCGCAGGTGTTCGGCCGTGGGCCCGTCCTCGATGAAGGAGGCCGCCGCGCACATCGGCCCGTAGAGGGTGGCGAGGCCGAGCCGCTGGGCGAAGGCCTCGTGCAGGGAGGAGACGTCGCTGAAGCCGATGAGGACCTTGGGCGGGACGCGGCGCAGCGCGGGCCAGTCGAGCAGGTCGACGACGCGGTGCACGCCGTAGCCGCCGCGGGCGCAGACGACGGCGTGGACGGTGGGGTCGAGCCAGGCGTCCCGGAGGTCGGCGGCGCGGTCGGCGTCGGTACCGGCCAGGTAGCCGAGGGTGGGGTGGGTGTCGAGGACGTGCGGGGCGGCGGTGACCCGCAGCCCCCAGGAGCGCAGGATCGCGGTCCCGGCGGCGAGCCGCTCGGGGTCGATCGGGCCACTGGGGGCGACCACGACGACGTGGTCCCCCGGGCGGAGCTGCGGCGGACGGGTCAGCCCTCGGGCGGGCGTGGTCGGGTGCTGGTCCATGGCCGGGATCCTTCCAGGGTGCGGGCGTCGGAGCGCGAGGGGGTGAGGTGCGGTCAGATCCGGCGGGGCCCGCCGGAAGTGGTATGCCCCGTGGCCCTCAGACCGACCCCATGACGTCCCTGACCTCGGCGAGGGTGGCGTCCGCGATGGCGTTGGCGCGTTCGGCTCCGTCGCGCAGCACCTGGCGGAGGTGGCCCCGGTCGGCGGCCAGCGCGGCGCGGCGGGCGCGGACCGGGCGGAAGAACTCGTTGACGGACTCCGTGACGGTGCGCTTGAGCGCGGCCGCGCCGCCGTCGCCGAGCTCGGCGGCGACGTCCTCGGGGGCCCGGTCCTGGCAGAGGGCGGCCAGCAGGACGAGGTTGGCGACCTCGGGCCGGTTCACCGGGTCGTAGGTGATGTGCCGGTCGGTGTCGGTCTTCGCACCGCGGATCAGCCGGGCGGTCTCGTCCTCGGAGGCGCCGAGGAAGACGGCGTTGCCCCGGCTCTTGCTCATCTTGCCGCCGTCGGTGCCGAGGAGTAGCGGCGCGTCGGAGAGCACGGCCTCGGGGCGGGGGAAGACCGCGGTGCCGTCGGGGTGCGGGTAGCGCTCGTGGAAGCGGCGGGCGATGGTGCGCGCCACTTCGAGGTGGGGCAGCTGGTCCTGGCCGACGGGGACGAGGCCGGCCTTGCAGAAGAGGATGTCGGCGGCCTGGTGGACGGGGTAGGTGAACATCAGTCCGCTGACGGAGGCCTGGCTGGAGTGGGCGATCTCGTCCTTGACTGTGGGGTTGCGGCCCAGCTCGGCGACGCTGACCAGGCTGAGGAAGGGCAGGAGCAGCTGGTTGAGGGCGGGGACGCGGCTGTGCGCGAAGATCGTGGCGCGGTCAGGGTCGAGGCCGGCGGCGAGGTTGTCGAGGACGAGGTTCTCGGTGTGTTCGGCGAGCCGGTCGGCGATGTCACGGTCGGTGATGACCTGGTAGTCGCCGACGACGATGAACATCTCGACGCCCTGGCCCTGGAGGCGGACCCGGTTCTGCAGGGTGCCGAAGTAGTGGCCGATGTGGAGCGGGCCGGTGGGACGGTCGCCGGTCAGGACGCGGCGGGCGGCCGGGCTCCCTCCGAGGGACGGCGCGGTGGCGGTGGCGGTGGCAGTGGCGGTCATGACGGGTTCTCTCCTCGGTACGGCGGCGATGGTGGCCGTCCGGGGCGCGGGCCCGTCCCGCTGGGGAAAAAGCGACAGGGCCGTCCATCCCGGACGGCCCTGGTCAGGCATGCAGTGGTGGCCGTCCTAGGACGGCCACCAGCACAGGCACGTGAAGCGCTTCATGTCGTCGACCATAGCGCCTGTCTCCCGCCGCGGTCACCGGTAGGCGGCGGGACGCCAATCAGGACGCGTGCTCGGCGGTGCGCTCTGGAAGACCCTCGGAGCGGTCAAGTCCGGTCAGGCGCGGCCGGTTTCGGACGAGACCTGGTTCCTCGGGCTCGGCGTGACGGCGGCCTACGCGGTGCTCGCCGACCTCAAGGGCTTCGTCGCGCCCGGCAGTTGAGTCGACACGCCGGGTAGGGGTGGGGTGCCCGCAGCCCGCCACCGAAGGAGGCGTGGGCGTCCGAACGGGGAACCGGCGCTTGGACCTGGTCACTCGGTGCGGGAGGATCGTCCGGACCGTCCCCCGAAGGGCCCGTGCCGATGACCTCGCTCCACCCCACCCCCACCGACCCAGCCCGCCCCGACCCGGCCGCGGACCGCACCGGAGCCACGCCCCGGGCCGCCGCGCGCTGTTCGATCGCGCAGGCCGCCGACGCGGGACAGCTCCCCGGCGCACCGGGCGGCGGCGCCCGGGACGACTCGGTGCCGCGGCCGCGCAGCGGCCCCGGCGACGCCGACGGCGGCGCCCCTCTTGCCGGTCCGCCCTTCGCCGGCGTGCCTCTGGCCGCCGCACCTCTCACCGGTGCGCCGGACGAGCGGACGGCCGCCCGCGTCCAGGCCGCGCTCACCGAACGGCTGCGGGCCGCGCGCCAGCAAGGCCGCACGCTCGCCGAGTTGGCCGCCGCGTGCCGGCGGCCGGCCGCCGAGGTCGCAGCGCTCCTCGGCGAACCCGTACCGGTGGAGGCTCCGCCCACCTGGCGGGTTCAGGACGATCAGGACGGTCGGGTCGGACGCGAGGACGCTCACGCGCAGGAAGTCCGGCAGCCCGCCGCACCAGCGGCCGAGCGGTCGGTGCCGGTGCTGCGGGCGGCCCGCGAGGAACCGCGGGCCCTTCCGGCGCGGCGGCCCTCGCCCTCGCGCCGGCTGCGCCGCATGCACCCCGACGCCGCCCCGACCGGGCGGGAGGCGGCCGAACGGGAGACGGCCGCACCTGAGGGGCCACTACCGCGCAGGTCCGCACGGGCGGCGGGCAGGACGGCGACGGGGGCCAACGGGGTCGCTGGCACCACGGCGGCCGGCACGTCGACCGGCGGCGCGGGGGACGGGGACGGGGCCGAGGCGGCCCAGGCCGAGACGCCGCTCGGGATCCTGATCGGCGCCGGCCCCCACCAGCCCGAGGCCGTCGGCCGGCCGGAGGAGCGCACGCCGGTCCGGGTGACCGCCCAGCCGGTCCGCATCGGGCGCGGCACCAGCCTCGTCGTGCTGCCCTCCTGGCGGCCCGCCATCGCCGTCTCGGTGCCGACCGAGCACGTGCTGTCCGCCACCGGGCTCGCGTTCGAGCAACTGGCCGGCGTGCAGCTGACGGTGATGATGAACCCCGGTGCGCTGCACGACCGGGAGCTCGACCTGCACGGTTGGCAGGCCGTGCGCGGGCGGCGCGGCGGACGGGCTTGAGCGGTCCTGCCGCCGGGCACGGTGACCGGACGTCAGCGCTCCGGCGGAGAGTTCGGGATGTAGCCGAGGTGGACGGCGACCGCGTCGCGCCCGTCGACGTTCCAGTCGCCCGCCCGGACCATCGTCAGCAGCTCGGGGAGCCTGGGAGGCCACAGCGCGTCGGCGTCCGGGGCGGCGAGGTCCGACGGCGTCCACCAGCGCCAGTCGAGGATGCGGTCCACGGCGTGCACCGCGCTGACGTCGCCGACCGGGCCGCGGCGCGGGCCCCGGGTGACGTAGACGTGCTCGTGCTGGCGGACCGGCGTGCCGTGCCAGGTGAAGTCGTGCTCCCACGTGCAGAGCAGCGGGCCGGGTTCGAGGTCCGTCCAGCCGGTCTCCTCGCGGAGTTCGCGGACGGCGGCTTCACGCGGGGTCTCGCCGGGGTCCAGTCCGCCGCCCGGCATCGTCCAGTGCACGCCGACCTCGGAGTTGTCGGAGCGGAGCAGGAAGACCGAGCCGTCCTCGGCCAGGACCGCCGTCCGCGCCGCCTGCCGGGGCACACGCTCGCGGGGGCGTCGTAGTCCGACGAGTTCCAGCGGGTTGCGGGAGCGCTGCTGTCGTTTCATCGGATCACTCTCGCAGGATCCGCCGGCGCAGGTCTCCGAAATTCCGGGACAGGCGGTGACGGGACGGCGCGACGGCGCGCGGGGTGACCGTACGGCCGTACGCTGACGCCCATGCCCGTACCCGCGATCATCTTTCCCGCCGACCCGCTCAACCCGGGCCGGCCCGACCCGCACTTCGCGTGGGAGGCCAGGCTGGTCCGGGAGTCGGGCGGCGAGCACCACCTCGTCGATCACGACGCGCTGCTGGCCGGACGGGCGGTGGAGGCCGTCCGGCGGGTGCCGAAGGACGGCGGCCCGCTCTGGTACCGGGGCTGGATGATGCCCTCCCGGGACTACGCCGCCTTCGCCGCCGCCCTCTCCGCGCGAGGCGGGAACCTGCTCACGAGCGCCGCCGGCTACGCGGCCGCACACGAACTGCCCGGCTGGTACGGCGTGTTCGAGGGATCGACGCCGCCGAGCGTGTGGATCCCCTCGACGGGCGGGGCGGCGGATTCGGCCACGGCAGCGGGGCCCGGACGGGAGGAACTGGCCGATGCCGTCGCCCGGTTGGGCGGGCGCGGCCCGGCGATCGTCAAGGATTACGTGAAGTCCCGCAAGCACGAGTGGCACGAGGCCTGCTACGTGCCGGAACTGGCCGACCTGGACGCCGTCGGCCGGGTGGTGGCCCGGTTCGTCGAGCTGCAGGGCGAGTTCCTCGCGGGCGGGGTGGTGCTGCGGCGGTACGAGGAGTTCCAGCGGGCATCCGCTCCCGGCCGTGCGGGGGCCGTGGCCGGCGCCGGGGGTTCCCGGCCGGTGGAGGCGAGGGTGTGGTGGCTGGACGGCGAACCGGTGCTCGTCGGGCCGCACCCGGACGCCCCGCACGCCGAGGTCGACCCCGACCTGACCGGCGTCCGCTCGCTGGTGCGGACGCTCGGCTGCCGGTTCGTCACCACCGATCTCGCCAGCCGCGCGGACGGCTCCGGCTGGCGGGTGGTCGAGGTCGGCGACGGGCAGGTGAGCGACCTGCCGCACGGGATCGACGCGACCGGGCTGCTGACCTCGCTGATCGCGGCCTGATCGCGGACTGAGCACGGACTGAGCGCGGTCTGATCGAGGCCCGATCGAGGGGCGGGCCGGGCCCGAACCGGGCCCGGCCCTTGGTCATCCGGCGGCGACGGCCTCCCCGACGGCGGCCTCTGTGCCGTGGTGCCCGTCCGCGACGAACGCGCGCCAGAGCCGCGCGTACGCCCCGTCGAGGGCGAGGAGTCCGGCGTGCGTGCCGTCCTCCACGACCCGGCCGTGATCGAGCACGACGACCCGGTCGGCGCGTTCCGCGGTGGTGAGGCGGTGGGCGATCACCAGGGTGGTGCGTCCGCCGCTGAGCCGGTCGGCGGCGCTGTTCACGGCGGCCTCGGTGGCCAGGTCGAGCGCGGCGGTGGCCTCGTCGAGCAGCAGGATGTCCGGGTCGACCAGTTCGGCCCGGGCCAGCGCGATCAGCTGGCGCTGACCTGCCGAAAGGTTTCGTCCCCGGCCCGTGACCTCGTGGTCGTAGCCGCCCGACAACCCGACGATCATCTCGTGCGCGCCGACCGCCCGCGCCGCCGCCTCCACCTCGGCCGCCGTGGCCCCGGGCCGGCCGTACGCGATCGCCTCGCGCACCGTGCCCGCGAACAGGTACGCCTCCTGCGGCACGACCCCGAGCCGATGGCGGTACTGCGCGAGGTCGTACCGGGTGAGGTCGACCCCGTCGACCCGGACGGTGCCCTCGGTCGCGTCGTAGAACCGGGCGACCAGCTTCACCAGCGTCGACTTGCCGGCCCCCGTCTCGCCGACCAGCGCCACCGTCTGACCGGCCGGTATGTGCAGGTCCACCCCGGTGAGCACGTCCGGCGAACCGTCCGCGCCGCCGTTGTAGGCGAAGCCGACGCCCTCGAAGGAGATCTCGCCGCGCAGCCCCTTCTCGACCGGCACCGGCTCGGCCGCCACGGCGGTGGTCGTCGGCGTGCGCAGCAGCTCCCGGATCCGGCCGAGGCCGACCGACGCCTGCTGGTAGCCGTCGAACACCTGGGAGAGCTGGTTGACCGGCGCGAAGAACAGGTCGATGTAGAGGAGGTAGGCGACCAATGCGCCGACCGTCAGGGTGCCCGCGTCGACCCGGGCCGCGCCCACGATCAGCACCAGCGCGGCGGCCACGCTGGACAGGAACTGGACGAACGGGAAGTAGAGCGAGATGTAGAGCTGCGCCCGGACCCGCGCCTTCCGGTAGGCGACGCCCCGGGCGACGAAGCGGTCCGTGTTGGCGTCCAGGCGGCGGAACGCCTGGACGATCCGCATGCCGGCCACGTTCTCCTGGAGGTCGGCGTTGACGGTGCTGATGAGGTCCCGGGAGATCTCGTACTGGTCCCGGGACTTCCGGCGGAACACCAGCGTGGCGATCACCAGCAGCGGCAGCACCGCGAGGACCACCAGGGCCAGGCCCGCGTCGATGATCAGCAGGGCGGCGAAGATGCCCGCGAAGGTCAGCAGGCTGACCACGGCGGTGACGACCCCGGTCTGCAGGAAGGACGTCAGCGAGTCGAGGTCGGTGGTCATCCGGGTCATGATCCGGCCGGACAGCTCGCGCTCGTAGTAGTCCAGGCCGAGCCGGTTGAGGTGGGCGAAGATCTTGAGGCGGAGGGTGTAGAGCACGCGCTCGCCCGTACGTCCGCTGACCCGGTTCTCGGCGCTTTGCACCAGCCAGTCCAGCAGGACCACCACCAGGGCGGCCACCGAGGCCACCGCGACCCCGGACATCAGGGACTTGCTCACGCCCTGGTCGATGCCGTGCCGGATCAGGATCGGCAGCACCAGCGCGGCGCCCGCGTCCAGGGCGACCAGCACCAGGGCGAGGGCGAGCGGGGCCCGGAAGGGGCGCAGCATGCGGCGGAGGGAGAAGTCCGGGTCGCCTGCCTCGGCCTCGGCGCGCGGTATCGCCGGGGTGTCGGTGGCGGGCGGGAGGGCGGCGACCTGGGCCAGCAGGTCGGGCTCGGCGGTGCGGGCCGCCTTGGTCAGGGCGGGGGTGAGTAGGGCGGGGGCCTTTGCCCCGAGCGCGGCACTTGTCGCGGCGTCGGGCTCTGTCTCGGGCTCGGGAGCGGGAGCGGGAGCGGGGGCGGGAGCGGCCCCGGGCTCGGTCTCGCGTGTGACCCCGGGAGCGGCGTCGGACATCGCCTCGGCCGCGGCCTCGGGTGCGGGCCGCCCGGGTATGCGGTCGGCCTCCGGGTCGGTGATCAGGGCCCGGTACTGGGGACATCGGGCCTCGAGTTCCTCGTGGGTGCCGATGTCCAGCAGCCGGCCCCGGTCCAGCACGGCGATCCGGTCGGCGAGCTGGAGGGTCGAGCGGCGGTGGGCGATCAGCAGCGTGGTGCGGCCGGTCATCACCGAGCGCAGCGCGTCGTGGATCTCCGCCTCGATCTGCGGGTCGACCGCGGACGTCGCGTCGTCCAGCAGCAGGATCCGCGGGTCGGTGAGGATCGCGCGGGCCAGGGCGATCCGCTGGCGCTGTCCGCCGGAGAGGGTGAGGCCCTGCTCGCCGACCTTGGTGTCGTAGCCGTCCGGCAGGGCGCGGATGAACTCGTCGGCCTGCGCGGCGCGCGCGGCGGCGACGACCTGTTCGTCGGTGGCGTCGGGCCGGCCGTACGCGATGTTGGTGCGGACCGTCTCGGAGAAGAGGAAGCTCTCCTCGGGGACGATGCCGACGGCCGAGCGGACCGAGTCGAGGGTGAGGTCGCGCAGGTCGTGGCCGTACAGGCGGATGGCTCCGGCCGCCGGGTCGTAGAACCGGGGAACCAGTTGGGCCACCGTCGACTTGCCGGAGCCGGAGGCGCCGACGAGGGCAAGGGTCTCGCCCGGGGCGAGCGTCAGGTCCAGGCCGTGCAGGACGGGCACCGGGTGCTCGGGGTCGTAGCGGAACTCGACCCGGTCGAACTGCAGGGCCACGCCGGGGGTGCGCGGGCCGACGGTCGCGGTACCGCCGGCGCCCCCCTGCCGCTCGTCGTCGGGAACGTCCTCGGAGGCCGCACCGGTGAGGTCGAGGGCCACCGCGTCCGGGCGCTCCTGGACCAGCGGGCGCTCGTCGATCAGCTGCAGGACGCGCTCGACGCCCGCCCGGGCCTGCTGGCCGACCGTGATGACCATGGTGAGCATCCGCACCGGGCCGGTCATCTGGGCGACGTACGTGGAGAAGGCGACGAAGGTGCCGAGCGAGACCCGTCCGTCCACGGCCAGCCAGCCGCCGAAGGCCAGCACCGCGACCTGGGCGAGCGCCGGGATCGCCTGCATCGCGGGGTTGTAGCGGGCGTTGAGCCGGATCGAGCGCAGGCGGGCGGCGAAGAGGTTGCGGGAGGCGGCCTCCAGCTTGTCCAGCTCCTGCGCCTCCTGGCCGAACCCCTTGACCACGCGGACGCCGCCGATCGCCTCGTCCACGACGCCGGCGACGGCCGCGGCCTCCTGCTGGGCCGCCCAGGTCGACGGGAACAGGCGCTTGCGGCTGAGCACGGTGACCCACCAGAGGGCGGGGGCCATCACCAGGGCGATCAGGGTGAGCGGCGGGGAGAGCCAGACCATCACGGCCGCCGACATGACGAACATCAGCAGGTAGCCGGTCATCATCGGCAGCATCGAGAGCAGCCCGTTGACCAGTTGGAGGTCGGACGTGGCGCGGCCGACCACCTGGCCGGTGTCCAGCCGGTCCTGGCGGTGGCCGTCGAGCCGGCCGAGGGAGCGGAAGAGGTCGCTGCGCATGTCGTGCTGGACGTCGAGCGCGAGCTGACCGCCGTAGTAGCGGCGGACCTGCGTGCAGCCGAAGACCACGACGGCGGCGAGCAGCAGCACGACCGCCCACGGGCCGAGCGGGCGGGTGTGCGTCGTGATGACGTCGTCGATGATCAGCTTGGTGACCAGCGGCACCAGGGACGTGACGGCCATGCCGACGAGCGAGGCACCGAACGCGAGCAGCAGGCTGCGCCGGGACCGCAGGCAGTAGCCGATCAGGCGGCGCAGCCAGCCCCCGGTCTCGGGGGGCGTGGCGGTCGCGGTCGGCGCGGTGGTTACGGCGGTTGCGGTGGTTGCGGCGGTTGCGGCGGTTGTCGCGGTCGCGTCCGGCGCGGGAGTAGCGGGAGTAGCGGGAGTAGCGGGAGAGGTCGTGGGGGCAGGCTGAGTCGCCGCGACCGCCGGGCCGGCCGGGGTCGCCGGGGGCACCAGGCTCTCGGGGCCGGCCGCGGGGGTCGGCCCCGGCTTCGCGTCGGGGGCAGGTGGGCCGCTCGGGGATTGCTCCACCGTAGATCCGTGAGTCTCAGGCATATTTAGGGATGCTAACCATTCCGTCGGGACGCCGCCATGCCGTTTCCGGCCGGGCCGGGGCGCGGGGCGGGTCGGGCGCACACCCGGGCGCACGCTCGCGACAGGCTCCGGCTGAGTGACCAACAGCCCACGGCCTGCGGTGATTCCCGCCCGGGCACCCGGACGGACCAACCGGCCCCACTGCCACCAGCGTCGTCCACACCCGCCCCGGGCGCCCACCGGCCGGAGGGCGGCCAGGCACCGTCCTTTGGACCTAGGCCTGGGCCCGGAGCCGGTACGGGAGCCGGGTACGGCCGCAGCCGCAGCCACGGTCGCGGTCGCGGTCGCGGCTCAGGCGTGGGCGGACACCGATTCGGCCGCGGCCGAGAACGCACCGTGGGCGAGGCTGCGCAGCAGCGCCGCCATGCCGTCGCGCTGGAGGCCGGGGCCGGGGCGGTCGGCCTGGGCCGCCGGGTTGGGGCCGAGGCTGTGCGGGGTCGAGTTGATCAGCCCGAAGACGGCGTGCACCGCGGCCCGGGCCACCGGCTCGGCGGCGGGGTCGGCCAGCGCCGGGTAGGCCTGCCGGACCACGTCGACCCACAGCTCGACGTAGCCGCGCTGGAGCCGGCGGACGGTGCGGCGGTCCTCCTCCTTGAGGTTCAGCAGCTCGCGGTCGTGCAGGGTGATCAGGTCGCGGTCGTCGAGGGCGAACTCGACGTGGCCGCCGATCAGGGCGTCCAGCGCGGCGGCCGGGCCGTCGCCGCCGCCCGCGCGCCGCCGCCCCTCCTCCAGCAGGCGCTCGCTGATGCCGATCAACAGGTCGGCGAGCATCGCGTCCTTCCCGGCGAAGTGCCGGTAGAGGCCGGGGCCGCTGATGCCGACGGCCTTGCCGATCTCGTCCACGCCCACACCGAGGAAGCCCCGGGCGGCGAAGAGCCGGGCGGCCTCCCGGCGGATCTGGTCGCGGCGTGGGAGCGCGGTGGTTCCGGGGACGTTCGGCATGCCGTCCATCGTAGACAGTCGGGTTATCGCCCGTTAACCTGGGCGCGTAAGTTAACGTTAATTAACTTCAGGGAGAGCGGGCGCACCGGAACCCGGGCCACCCCGCCACCCGGTGCCGAGGGCAAGGGAGCTCTTGGGAATGGTCATCTCAACCGCCGGCGTACTCACCGGCGTCAACGGCAGCGCAGCGGGCGGCACCGCGACGCCGGGGGCAGCCGCCCCCGCGCCCCGGCTCGGCACGGCCGTCGACCCGGCATCCGAGGCCTACCGGTCCAACACCGAGGCGCACCGGGCGCTGGTCGCCGAACTGCGCGAGAAGCTCGACACGGCCGCCCTCGGCGGCGGCGCCAAGGCCCGCGCCCGGCACACCGCGCGCGGCAAGCTGCTCCCCCGCGACCGCGTGGACACCCTGCTCGACCCGGCCTCGCCCTTCCTGGAGCTGGCCCCGCTGGCCGCCGACGGGATGTACGACGGCGCCGCGCCCGCGGCCGGCGTCATCGCCGGGATCGGCCGGGTCGCCGGACGTGAGGTGGTGGTCGTCGCCAACGACGCCACCGTCAAGGGCGGCACGTACTACCCGATGACGGTGAAGAAGCACCTGCGCGCCCAGGAGGTCGCGCTGGAGAACCGTCTCCCCTGCATCTACCTGGTGGACTCCGGCGGCGCTTTCCTCCCCATGCAGGACGAGGTGTTCCCCGACCGGGACCACTTCGGCCGGATCTTCTACAACCAGGCCCGGCTCTCGGCCGCGGGCATCCCGCAGATCGCCGCCGTGCTCGGTTCGTGCACGGCGGGCGGCGCGTACGTCCCGGCGATGAGCGACCAGGCCGTCATCGTCCGCAACCAGGGCACGATCTTCCTGGGCGGGCCGCCGCTGGTGAAGGCCGCCACCGGCGAGGTGGTCACCGCCGAGGAACTGGGCGGCGGCGAGCTGCACTCCCGGACCTCCGGCGTGACGGACCACCTGGCCGAGGACGACGCCCACGCCCTCTCCATCGTCCGCACGATCGTGGCCGGGCTGGGCCCGCGCCCGGAGCGGCCGTGGCCGCTGGCCGCGGTCGAGCCGCCGGCCGTCGACCCGGCCGGCCTGTACGGGGCCGTCCCGGTCGACCCCCGCACGCCCTACGACGTGCGCGAGGTGATCGCCCGGCTGGTCGACGGCAGCCGGTTCGCCGAGTTCAAGGCCGAGTACGGCGCGACCCTGGTCACCGGCTTCGCCCGGATCCACGGCCACCCCGTCGGCATCGTCGCCAACAACGGCGTGCTGTTCTCCGAATCGGCCGTCAAGGGCGCCCACTTCATCGAGTTGTGCGACCAGCGCGGCATCCCCCTCCTCTTCCTGCAGAACATCACCGGCTTCATGGTCGGCCGGCAGTACGAGGCGGGCGGCATCGCCAAGCACGGCGCCAAGATGGTCAACGCCGTCGCCTGCACCCGCGTCCCGAAGCTCACGGTGGTGATCGGCGGCTCGTACGGAGCCGGCAACTACTCGATGTGCGGCCGGGCCTACTCGCCCCGCTTCCTGTGGATGTGGCCGGGCGCGAAGATCTCCGTGATGGGCGGCGAGCAGGCGGCCTCCGTCCTCGCCACCGTCCGCCGCGACCAGTTGGAGGGGCACGGCGAGGAGTGGCCGGCCGAGGCGGAGGAGGAGTTCAAGCGCCCCGTCCGCGAGCAGTACGAGCGCCAGGGCAACGCCTACTACGCCACGGCCCGGCTCTGGGACGACGGCGTGATCGACCCGATGGACACCCGCACCGTGGTCGGACTCGCCCTCACCGCCTGCGCCAACTCCCCGCTGCCGCCGCCCGGTCCGTACGGCGTCTTCCGGATGTGACCCCGCACTCCCCGGGCGGGGTCCGGCACCTCCCTTCTCCGCTCGCTTCCCCTCCCGGGGCGCACCCGCTCGCGATGTGACCCCTCCGACGCCGGCCGCCGGGCCCACCGCCCGGGCCGGCGCCCGGACCGTCCACCGCCACCTCCTTCGTACGGCCCCCTCGACCCGGAGGAACGCCTCCCATGTTCGACACAGTTCTGGTCGCCAACCGCGGCGAGATCGCCCTCCGGGTGATCCGCACCCTGCGGCGGCTCGGCGTGCGCTCGGTCGCCGTGTTCAGCGACGCCGACGCCGACGCCCCGCACGTCCGCGAGGCCGACGTCGCCGTCCGGCTCGGCCCGGCCGACCGCAGCGACAGTTCGGCCGCCGAGACCTACCTGCGGACCGACCAGATCCTCGCCGCCGCCCGGCGCACCGGCGCCCAGGCCGTCCACCCCGGCTACGGCTTCCTCGCCGAGAACGCCTCCTTCGCCCGCGCCTGTGCGGACGCGGGCCTCGTCTTCATCGGTCCTCCTCCCGGTGCGGTCGAGCTGATGGGTGACAAGATCAACGCCAAGGAGGCCGTCCGGACCGCAGGGGTCCCGGTGGTCCCCGGCAGTCGGGCCACCGCGCCCACCGACGACGAACTCGTCGCCGCCGCGGACGAGATCGGGTACCCCGTCCTCCTCAAGCCGTCCGCCGGCGGCGGCGGCAAAGGCATGCGGCTCGTGCGGGACCCGGCCGAACTGCCGACCGAGATCGCCGCCGCGCGCCGGGTCGCCCGGACGGCCTTCGGTGACGACACCCTGCTCCTGGAGCGCTGGGTGGACCGCCCCCGCCACATCGAGGTGCAGGTGCTCGCCGACGCCCACGGCACCACCGTCCACCTCGGCGAACGCGAGTGCAGCCTCCAGCGCCGCCACCAGAAACTGATCGAAGAGGCACCCTCCGTCCTGCTCAACGCCGAGACCAGGGCCGCGATGGGCGCCGCGGCCGTCCGCGCCGCGGAGTCCTGCGGCTACACCGGGGCCGGCACCGTGGAGTTCATCGTCCCCGGCATCGACCCGGACTCTCCCGCCCCCGAAGCCCCCGAGGGCGTCCGGGAGTTCTTCTTCATGGAGATGAACACCCGTCTCCAGGTGGAACACCCCGTGACCGAGCTCGCCGTCGCCGTCGCCGACCCGGCCGGCGGCCCGCCCCGCCGCCTGGACCTGGTCGAGTGGCAGCTGCGCGTCGCCGCGGGCGAGCGCCTCACCTTCGGTCAGTCCGACATCTCCTTCCTGGGCCACGCCATCGAGGCCCGCATCTGCGCCGAGGACCCGGAACGGGACTTCCTGCCCACCGGCGGACGCATCCTGGTGCTCGACGAGCCGCAGGGCGAAGGCGTCCGGGTCGACTCCGGGGTCGCCCCCGGAAGCGTCATCACCAGTGCCTACGACCCGATGCTCGCCAAGGTCATCGCGTACGGGCCCGACCGCCCGACCGCGCTCCGCCGCCTGCGCGCGGCGCTGGCCGACACCCGCATCCTGGGCGTCACCACCAACACCGGCTTCCTGCGGCGGCTGCTCGCCCACCCCGACGTCGTCGCCGGCCGACTGGACACCGGCCTGGTGGAGCAGACCGTCCAGCAGCAGCCCACCCTGCTGGCCTCGCCGCACTCGCCCGCGACGGCCACCGACCCGGCGGCCCGGACCCAGGACGCGGCCCCGGCCGACCCGCCCCCGGCTGACGCGACTCCCTCACCTGCCCACCTCCTCTACTACGCGGCCGCCCTCGCACGACACGCGGACCTCACCCCGGCCGCCGACCCCGACGGCTGGACCAACCCCTTCTCCCTCCCCTCCGGCTGGCGCCTGGGCGGCGCACCCGCCTGGACCACCCACCGGCTCCGGGCCCCCGGCCAGGATCCCGTCCCGGTGCGCATCCGTTCGATCACTGCGGGCAACGTAGCCGGGAGCACTGACATTCCCGGCGATGTCACCCTTGAGGTGGAAATCGGACTCGGCTCCGGCCCGGCCCACCGGGCCCGGGCGGTCCGCACCGCCGACCGGCTGCACCTGACGGTCGACGGCCTGCTGACCTCCTTCGCCCTGACCGTCGACGACACCCCCGGGCTCGCCGGCGCCCCGGTGACCTGGCTCGGCGTCGAGGGCGACGCCTGGCCGCTGCACAGCCACGACGCGGTCGGCGAGGGCGCCGCCGCGGCCGCCGCCCACCACGGCGCCCTCACCGCACCGATGCCCGGCACCGTCACCGTCGTCAAGACCGCGGCGGGCGAGGCGGTCCGCAAGGGCCAGGCCCTGCTCGTCCTGGAGGCCATGAAGATGGAACACGTGATCTCCGCCCCGCACGACGGCGTCGTGAGCGAACTCCGCGCCACCGCCGGGGCCACCGTCGCGATGGAGGAGCTGCTGGTCGTGGTCACCCCCGCGGAGGAGGGCGCGGACGTTCCCGCGGGCGCCCCCGGGGGCGTGGAGGCGACCGCCATGAGCCCGGCGGAGGTGCGGTCGTGACCACCGGCTCCGCCACCCACGAGCCCGACGCGCTCGACCTCGGCCTGCCCGACCCCGTCCGCGCCCCCGGCCTGCCCGAAGAGGTCCGGATCCACGAGGTGGGACCGCGCGACGGGCTGCAGAACGAGAGCGCCCTGGTGCCCGTCGAGGTCAAGGCCGAGTTCATCGCCCGGCTCGCCGCCGCCGGGTTGCGGACCGTCGAGGCCACCAGCTTCGTCCACCCCAAGTGGGTGCCGCAGCTGGCCGACGCCGAGGACCTGGTACCCCGGCTGGCCGACCTGCCCGGGCGCCACCCCGGGCTGCGGCTGCCCGTCCTGGTGCCCAACGAGCGCGGCCTCGACCGCGCGCTCGCCCACCACGCCGCCGACATCGCGGTGTTCGCCAGCGCCACCGAGACCTTCGCCCGCCGCAACCTCAACCGCTCGGCGGACGAGGCGATGGCGATGTTCCGCCCGGTCGTGGAGCGCGCCGCGGCCGCCGGGGTAGCGGTCCGCGGCTACCTCTCGATGTGCTTCGGCGACCCGTGGGAGGGCCCCGTCCCGGTCACCCAGGTGGTCCGCCACGGCGTCGCGCTGCTGGAGATGGGCTGTGCCGAGCTGAGCCTCGGCGACACCATCGGCGTCGCCACCCCTGGCCAGGTCACGGCCCTGCTCGCCGCGTTCGCCGCGGCGGGGGTGCCGGCCGAGCGGCTCGCGGTGCACTTCCACGACACCTACGGCCAGGCGCTCAGCAACACGCTGGCGGCGCTCCGCGAGGGCGTCACCACCGTCGACGCCTCGGCCGGCGGCCTGGGCGGCTGCCCGTACGCCAAGAGCGCGACCGGCAACCTCGCCACCGAGGACCTCGTGTGGATGCTGCACGGCCTCGGCGTCCGGACCGGCGTGGACCTGCGCGCGCTGGTCGCCACCAGCGGCTGGATGGCCGAGCGCCTCGGCCGCCCGAGCCCGTCCCGCACCGTCCAGGCGCTGCGCGGTGCCGCCCGGGGCTGACCGTCCCGGAGCGCCGTCCGGCGTCCCCGTCCACTCGGACGACCTTCTTTCCCGACGACCACACCACGCGACCGTCACACCATCGGACGGACGCCGGTCACCCCGCTCACGCCCGCGGCCACCCCGGCCGGGCGGCCCCAGGAGGAACACCGTGTTCGATCACCGGCTGAACAGCGAGTACGAGGACCTTCGGCGCACCGTCGCCGAGTTCGCCCAGGACGTGGTGGCGCCGAAGATCGGCGAGTTCTACGAGCGGGAGGAGTTCCCGTACGAGATCGTCCGCGAGATGGGGCGGATGGGCCTGTTCGGCCTGCCCTTCCCCGAGGAGTACGGCGGCATGGGCGGTGACTACTTCGCGCTCGGCCTCGCGCTGGAGGAACTCGCCCGGGTCGACTCCTCGGTGGCGATCACCCTGGAGGCGGCCGTCTCCCTCGGCGCCATGCCGGTCTACCGCTTCGGCACCGAGGAGCAGAAGCGCGAGTGGCTACCCCGGCTCACCTCCGGCGAGCTGCTCGGCGCGTTCGGCCTGACCGAGCCCGAGGGCGGCTCGGACGCCGGCGCGACCCGCACGACGGCCCGCTACGACGAGGCCACCGACGAGTGGGTCATCAACGGCACGAAGTGCTTCATCACCAACTCCGGGACGGACATCACCGGACTGGTCACCGTCACCGCCCTCACGGAACCGATCGCTCGTTCGAGTGAAGAGGGCGAATTCCGCTCGCCAACGCGCGAGATCTCTTCCATCATCGTGCCCACCGGGACCCCCGGGTTCCAGGTCTCGAAGAAGTACTCGAAGGTCGGGTGGAACGCATCCGACACCCGCGAACTGTCCTTCACCGACTGCCGCGTTCCCGCGGCCAACCTGCTGGGCGAGCGTGGCCGAGGCTACGCCCAGTTCCTGCGGATCCTCGACGAGGGCCGCATCGCGATCGCGGCCCTGGCCACCGGCCTGGCCCAGGGCTGCGTCGACGAGTCCGTCAAGTACGCCGGCACGCGACGGGCTTTCGGCCGGCCGATCGGTGCCAACCAGGCCATCCAGTTCAAGCTCGCCGACATGGAGCTGCGCGCCCACACCTCCCGCCTGGCCTGGCGGGACGCCGCTTCCCGGCTGCTGCACGGAGAACCGTTCAAGAAGGAGGCCGCCATCGCGAAGCTGTACTCGTCCGAGGCCGCCGTCGACAACGCGCGCGAGGCGACGCAGATCCACGGCGGGTACGGCTTCATGAACGAATTCCCGGTCGCCCGCTTCTGGCGCGACTGCAAGATCCTGGAGATCGGCGAGGGCACCTCGGAGGTCCAGCGCATGCTCATCGCACGGGAGCTCGGCGTCACGTCCTGAACCGCACCCTGCGGGGGTAACGCCCGCCCCCGCAGGGACGGTTGGGGCTAGCGGCCCGGTGCCGGCCGCGGCGAGCGCCGTGGACGCGCGCCGGAGTGGGAGGCCGAAGCGGACGGCGACGAGACGGTGAGGGGACGGACGCCGGGCTGGTGCGGCGTCAGGGGATGACGATCACCGGGCGGTTGGCGCGGCGCGCCAGCCGGCCGGAGACCGAACCGAAGATCTTGCCGAGCAGGCCGTGCGTCGTGCCGACGACGATCGCGTCGGCGGCGTACTCGCGGCCGACCTCCTCGATCTCGTGGCAGATGTCGCCGCCGCGCTCGACCAGGATCCAGGGCACGCCGGCGAGGAAGTCGGCGCAGGCGAGCTCCAGGCCCAACACCTCGGTGCGGTGGTCCGGGAGGTCCACGAAGACGGGAGGCTCGCAGCCCGCCCAGACCGTGGCGGGCAGGCGGTTGGCGACGTGCACGATCACCAGGCCGCACTGCGAACGGCGGGCCATGCCCACCGCGTAGGCGAGGGCGCGCTCGCTGGACAGCGAGCCGTCGAAGCCGACGACCACGCCGTGCTGGAAGGCCGGGTCGCAGGCGTGGCCGGGCTCGTCCTGGACGATCGGCTCGGTGTGCGCGCCGGGCCGGCCGGACGTCTCCGGGTGGTCGGCGCCCGGGCCCAGGCGGCCGGTCACCGCGGGCTCCGTGCGGTCGGCCGCGGGCTCGCCGCGTCGACGGCGGTCACCGAAACGGTCACCGGGGTGGTCGCGGCGGACGACGTTGCGCAGTGAGCGCGCGAAGCCCTGTACGCCACCGTGCGCGGGCTCGTCGTGCTCTGCGCGGTGCGCGCCGCCGTGCACGCCCGCGTCGGGACGGCCGGTATCCGCACGACCGAGGTCCGTACGCCCCGGATCCGCACGACCGGAGTCCGCAGAGCTCGAATCCGTCTGGCCGGAATTCGCACGGCCGGCGGCGTCGCGTGGAGCGGAGTCGTCTCCGGTCGCTGGGCCCGTGCCACGGGGCGCGTCCGGTTCAACCGGTCGGGAGAACTCAAAACCAGCCATGGCTCACGGCTCTTCGCGGGAGAGGGGCCGACAGGAGAGGACAACGCTGCCCGGGGAGCAGGCCCGCCCACGGGATGACATCGGTCTGCGCCGCCCAGCACCGTTTGTGACCTGTTCCTTTCAGAGTACGTCGGGCGTGAGGCCCAGCCCAGCGGCAAAGCCCCGGGGTGCCCTCGTTCCCGCGAAAGGGGGATGCGCCCGTCGAGACCGCGCGCCCTCCTCGCAAGCCTTTCGCGCCCCCTCCGGAAAGGAGGTTCCCTGGAGCTTGACTGAGCGAACCGGACGGCGCAACAGGCCCATGGGACACCGTGACCGGACTGTCATGGATCGGCGACGATCCGTCGCGGACCGTCGCGACCCGTGACGTCCCACCCGTCCCACCAGGCCCACCCGGCCCGTCCCACCAGGCCCGCGCCGCCCCGGCGGCGCACCGGTCCGCAGTACCCGTTCCAGCCACTTCGTACGGGTTCGCGACGCGCTCTGGCATTTGCCAGGTGCATAGGCGCGGGCACTGGCACCATGCTCGGCATGCCCTTGCTCCTGTTCGACCTCGACAACACGCTGCTCCCCAGGGACGCCGCTTTCCGGGCCTGGGCGCAGGACTTCCTGTCCGAACGCGACCTGCCGCCGGGCGACGTCGACTGGTTCGTCACCCTGGACGGCGGCGGCTACGTGCCGCGCAGCACCGTACTGTCCGCCGTCCGGCGCCGCTACGGGTTGGACGCCTCTTCCGACGACCTGCTCGACCACTACCGACACGGCATCAACTCGCACATCCACTGCCCGCCCCGACACGTCGAAGCGCTGCGGACGGCCCGGGCCGCCGGCTGGACCCTCGGCATCGTCAGCAACGGCGGCACGGGCCCCCAGTCGGAGAAGATCCTGCGGACCGGGCTCGGCCCGCTGGTCGACGGCTGGGTGATCTCCGAGGAGGCGGACTGCGTCAAGCCCGACCCCCTGATCTTCGAGATCGCCGCCCGGCGATGCGGCGTCTCCCCCACCGGCGACTGGGCGGCGCACACCTGGATGATCGGGGACTACGCGCCGGCCGACATCGCGGGAGCGGAGCTGACCGGCCTGCGCAGTGTCTGGCTGCACCACGGCCGCCCCTGGGCCGAGATCGGCTACCGGCCGACGCTGAAGGCGGCCGGTCTGCCGGAGGCCGTCGGCCAGGTGCTGGCCGCGCGCAACGCGCCGTCCGCCCGGCCGGCCGGGCGGACGGGCGTCCCGGCCCGACGGCGGCCGGCCGCGCAGACGCGCCCGGTGTCCGCCTCGGCGGGCACCCCCACGAGCGCGCAGGCGGCCGTGACGGCGCTCGTCGGCGCGCGGTCCGGCGTACGACCGGCGGCATCCGCCCTGGAGGGCTCACGTGCGCCTGTTCCCGTGAACGCCGGGGCGGCCGCCGTCGGAGGGTCGGAAGCGGGGGTCGCTGTCCGAAATCGCTCAGGTGAGCTTGCCGTGATCGTCGCGGGGCACCACGAGGCGGGCGCGAGCGGTGCGGACACGTCCGTCGAGCGTCCGACGGCTCTGCTCCCCAGGGCGGACGGGCCCGTGCGGACCAGGTTCGCCGTCCCGCTGGGGGCACTGCCGACGGCAGCGGCGCAGTAGGCCGGCAGCACACCATCGGCAGTGGGAGGTCAGCACGGAGGAGACGGCGAGGCAGTCGTACCGGGGCTACGGCTGCGCCCGGTCCGCCGGTGCGGTCCGGGTCCACCAGCACGTGCGCCCCTGGTCGGTGAACCCGAGCCTGCGGTAGAGCGGTTCACCGGCGGCGGTGGCGACCAGGGTCGCCGGGCGGTCGGGACGGACCGCCGTCAGGGCGGTCTCCATCACGGCTCGCGCCACGCCCCGGCCACGGGCGGAGGGCAGCGTGGCCAGCCAGTACACGCCGGTGGCACGGCCGTCGTCGTAGGTGAGGCAGGCGCCCGCCGGGGTGCCGTCGAGGCGGCCCAGCCACACGCGGCAGCCGCGGTCGTGCAACAGCCGCGGCGGAACCGCCTCTCCACGCTTCCAGGGCTGCCGCGCGGGCTGCGGAAAACCGTCGACGACAACGTGTTCCGCGTCGGCGAGGGCGTCGCCGTCCACCACCTCATCGACCGTCAGGGACCCTCCGCCCGGGGCATCCCAGACGTACGGCAGCGCCCGCCCGTCGCGTCCGAGCGAGCCCGGCTCACGGACCATCACCGGCATGACCGGCATGCGGACGGCGCCGAGGCCGGTCAGATCGAGGCTGCCGTACGGGTCCTCCAGGGTGAAGCAGCCGGTGGACCACACTGTCATCAGGTCGGCCAACTCGGCTTCCACCAGGCGCGGTTCGGCATACGAGCGGGTGATCAGGACGCGGTGCTGGTCGTCCGGCGTGCGGGCGCAGCGGACGGCGGTGAGGGCGTCCCCGACGTGGGTCTGCCAGCCGTGCGCCCGAGCCTGGCCGAGCCAGAAGGCGGCGGCGTTGTCGTTGGCCTGTTCGAGCCGGCGCGGATCGTTCACGGCAGGACGGTAACCCGGGCCGCCGGGCGGCCCGCGGCCCGCCCGGACCCTGGCCGAATGAAGCCAGGGAGGCGCACTTCCGCCGACCCGTGCGCCCTCTCGTGCACCGCCGATTTTCGGTCAATTTCTGGCCGGTCCCTCCCGCTTGGGCAAATCCGCAGCCCAGACCCGCCGGCCGGGCGGCCCGGAGCCGGACGCCCCAGGAGCGGCCCCGCGACAACCAGCCACCGTTGCACCGGCCCTCTTCCCAGAAGGGTCGACGGGTGCCACGCTTCGTGATCGAATGCATCACGCCAAATTGCCATGTCGACATAGCGTCGGATGGTGAACTTGTCACAACGGCAACGGTCCACCCGATAGATTTCGATCTTGGCTAGCAGTGCCGCACCACCCACACCACACCACCGAGGGGGCTTGAGCGCCTTGAGCAGGGTGAGCAGGAGCGACGCGGGTCCTGACAGCGGCCAGACGGTGGCCGGCATCGCGGGTCGCCCCGCGAGAAGCGCTGGCACCTCCGCGATCGCCGCCACCACCCGCAACTCCGGCACCTCCGGCGCCGCTTCGCACCCCTCCCACCCGGCGGGACCGACCGCGCCGGCCGCCCCCTCCGGCGCGCCCGGCTCCCCTTCCTACGGGGCTCCCCCGGAGCACGGCGGACCGGCTGCGGGCCGAGGCCCCGTCAACCCCGGCCAGGCGTACGGCTCCGGCGGTGCGGGCGCGGGATACGGCGGGGGATACGGCGCGGGAACCGCCGGCCCGGGGTACGGATCCGGCAGCGCGGGCCCGGGGTACGGCGCGGACCACCCCGTCCACCCGGGGGCGCCCGTCGCCCCCGGTCTGCCCGTCGGGTCCACCGGCACGCTCGGCGGCCCCGGCCTCGGCGCCGGCCCGGGCGTCGCGGGCGGGCACGGCCCGTTCGGACACGGCGGCCCGCACGGCCCGGCCCACGGTGGTGCCCACGGCGGCCCGCTCGGCGAGCGGTCCGGCGCGAACGGTTCCGCGACCCCGGTGATGACCGCCGCGCCGCGCAAGCTGTCCGGCCGCCGCCGCCGCGAGACCGTCGCGGTGCTGATCTTCGGCGGCGCCCCGATCTTCGAGAGCTCGATCCCGCTCTCGGTGTTCGGAGTGGACCGTCAGGACGCCGGAGTGCCGCGCTACCGCCTGCTGGTGTGCGCCGGGGAGGAGGGCCCGCTCGCCACCACAGGCGGCCTCACCCTCTCCGCCCCCTACGGCCTGGAGGCCCTGGCCCGGGCCGGCACGATCGTCGTACCGGCCTGGCGGTCGATCTCGCAGCCGCCGCCGGTCGAGGCGATCACCGCCCTGCGCAAGGCGCACCACGAGGGCGCGCGGATCATCGGCCTGTGCACCGGCGCGTTCGTGCTCGCCGCGGCCGGCCTGCTCGACGGACGCCCGGCGACCACCCACTGGATGTACGCCCCGACCCTCGCCAAGCGCTACCCGCGGGTCCACGTCGACCCGCGCGAGCTCTTCGTCGACGACGGCGACGTGCTGACCTCGGCCGGCACCGCCGCCGGCATCGACCTCTGCCTGCACGTGGTGCGCAGCGACCACGGCGCCGAGGCCGCCAACGCGCTCGCCCGCCGGCTGGTGGTGCCGAGCCGCCGCAGCGGCGGAGGACAGGCCCAGTACATCGATCAGTCTTTACCGGAGGAGATCGGCAACGACCCGCTGGCCGAGGTGGTCACGTGGGCGCTGGAGAACCTCAACCAGCAGTTCGACGTCGAGGTGCTGGCGGCTCGCGCCTACATGAGCCGGCGCACCTTCGACCGGCGGTTCCGCACGCTCACCGGCAGTGCGCCGCTGCAGTGGCTGATCACCCAGCGGGTGCTCCAGGCGCAGCGGTTGCTGGAGACGTCGGAACTGTCGGTGGACGACGTCGCGCGGCGGTGCGGGTTCCGTTCACCGGTGGCGCTGCGCGGGCACTTCCGCCGTCAGCTCGGGGTCTCTCCGGCCGCCTACCGGACCGGCTACCGGGCCCGCCGGCCCGGCGTGCAGCCCACGGGACAGGCCGGTCCGCACGGCGCGGTCGTCGCGACGGCGGCGGGGGGCGGCGCGTTCGGCGGGGTGCACGGCCAGCCACCTGCGCACGCGTTCCCGGCGGCAGCCGGCGGACCGGTGCTGCCCGCGCAGCACGGTCAGCACCCGCAGCACGGGCAGGCGGCGGCGCACGGTCAGCCGGGCGGCCACGGTCAGCCGGGCGGCCACGGTCAGGCCGGTGCGCACGGGCAGCCGGGTCCGTTCGGTCCCGGTCCGGCCGGCGGGCAGGCCCCGCAGCCGCACCACGCGCGCCCCGGTCAGCCGTACCCGTACCAACAGGCAGCGCAGCAGCCGTACCCCGGGCAGCAAGGTGCGGCGCGCGGTCCGGTGCGGCCGCCGCTCGTGCCGCCGCAAGCCGGTCCGGGCGCGGGCCGTCCGCCGCGCACGGCCGAGCACGCGGCGGCCGAGGACGGGCTCCCGCAGCCGGGCGCGCGCGGCCAGGGCCAGGGCCACCGGAGCGCGGTCGAGCGACCGGCGGACGAACCGGGTGGCGCCGGGGCGGCGCGCGGTCACGGCTCGCCCGGCGGGCAGCCGGTGTCCGGCGGCGACGTCCGGTCGCGCCAGGCCAGGGCGCCGCAGGTCCGTCCGCAGGGCGGGCGCGCCGCGGCGGCCGACGGTGGCCGCGCGGCACGGGACGCCAGGACCGGACGGGACGGCCACCCCGTCCGCCCGGGCCGGGAGGCCGACCACACCGAGGCCGACCACACCGGTGCAGCGGACCACGGCGACCTCGGTGAGCATGGCGACCGCGGTGAGCACGCGGAGGGCCTCGGACAGGACGAACGTTCCGCCGAGGCGCTCGCCCAGGCCCCCCGCTCGGCTCCACCGGTCCCCGCGGCGCGTGATCGCGCCGTAGGGTGAGTTGCGTGAATGACCGTTTGGTATGGATCGACTGTGAAATGACCGGCCTCGACCTCGACCGGGACGCCCTGGTCGAGGTCGCGGCGCTGGTGACGGACTCCGAGCTGAACATCCTCGGCGAGGGCGTCGACGTCATCATCCGCCCGCCCGCGGAGGCGCTGGCGAACATGCCCGAGGTGGTGCGCGCGATGCACACCTCCTCCGGGCTGCTCGACGAGCTCGAGCACGGGGTGACGCTCGCCGAGGCCGAGGAGCGGGTGCTCGCGTACGTGCGCCAGCACGTGCCGGAGGCCGGCAAGACGCCGCTGTGCGGGAACTCGGTCGCCACCGACCGCGGCTTCCTGGCGCGGGACATGCCCGCCCTGGAGGGGCACCTGCACTACCGGATCGTGGACGTCTCCTCGATCAAGGAGCTGTCCCGCCGCTGGTACCCGAAGGCGTACTACAACAGCCCGCAGAAGGGCGGCAACCACCGCGCGCTCGCGGACATCCGCGAGAGCATCGACGAACTGCGGTACTACCGCGAGGCGGTGTTCGTCCCCCAGCCCGGCCCGGACACGGACACCGCGCGCGCGATCGCCGAGAAGTACCGGCCCGCCGCGGACTGACCCGCCGCGAAGGCCCGCGTGCCACCCCTCCCGGAACTCGCCGGGAGGGGTGGGAGGGGTCCGGGGGCGCCCGGGGAAGCCCTGGCGCGAGCACCCTCTCGGATCCTGTAGAGTTCTTCCTGTCGGAACGGGAACGCGAAGAGCGGGAACGAGCCGGACAGATGGTGGGTGTAGCTCAGTTGGTAGAGCACCTGGTTGTGGTCCAGGTGGCCGCGGGTTCGAGTCCCGTCACTCACCCCACGAGCCCGAGGGGCCGATCTCTTCAAGAGGTCGGCCCCTCGGGCGTTTTCGCGTTCCCTCACATCGGCTTCCCGCGCCGCCCGTCGGACACGGGCCTGTCGCCGGAAGCTACCGAGCAGTAACATCGTCCGCATGACGACACCTTCGATCGGCCAGATGCTCGACGCCACCGTCCCGATGGCGCGCACCCTCAAGCTCGAGTACCTGGAGACCACCCCGGAGCGCGCCGTGCTCCGGCTGCCCGACCAGCCCGAGTACCACAACCACGTCGGCGGGCCGCACGCTGGCGCGATGTTCACCCTCGCCGAGTCCGCGAGCGGTTGCATCGTGCTCGCCGCCTTCGGCGACCAGCTCTCGCGCGCCGTGCCGCTCGCCGTCAACGCCGAGATCGCGTACAAGAAGCTCGCGATGGGCGAGGTCACGGCGACCGCCGTGCTGGGCCGCCCTGCCGCCGACATCGTCGCCGAGCTGGACGCGGGCGAGCGCCCGGAGTTCCCCGTCACCGTCGAGATCACCCGCGCCGACGGCGCCGTCACCGGTGTGATGACGGTCACTTGGACCCTGCGCCCCAACTCCTGACCGCCGCGCGGTCCGTGGCCCCGGGACGGCGCTCCCGGGGCCGTCCGCGCGATGACTGTCCGTGACGGCCGGCGTGACCTCACGGGTCGTCCGCTCGTTCTCAACTCACATGCGAGCCAATCACGCCACGCGGCACCAGGAACCCGACCCCCTCGGCGTCACCGGCGCCCGGCGCGCGGCCGGCCGGTGGCTCCGCCGCCCCCGCGTCGTCGCGGTCGGCGGGGCGCTGCTCGCACAGCTCTGGGGCGTCGGCGCCACCGGCGCGTTCGCGGCCACGGCCGATCCACTGCCCGCCCCCGCCGACACCGCCGTCCGGCGCGCCCTGCACGGCACGCCGGGGCAGCACGACAAGGAGCAGGCCGAACGCCCCGGCGCTCCCGCCCGGACGTCCGCCCCGACCTCCCCCGGGCTGGTCGACGGACCGGCCGGCACCACCGGGACCGTCAACGGCGGCCTACAGGAACGCATCCGGGCCGGCGGCCTGCCGCTCCCCGGCCAGCGGGCGGCCGTGCCCGACGCCTTCGCCCTCGCCTCCGGTCTCCTCGGCACGGTGCCGCCCCAGGGCCGGCCCACCGGAACGCCCGGCGCCCGCGAGGGCGGAGCCGCCAGGGCCACGGCCGCCCCCGGCGAGCACGGCGGGACGCGGTCCGCGCACCCCGCGGGCCCGGCGTCGACGGCGCGCAAGGCCGAACCGGCCCCTGCCGAACCCACGCCCGCGGCGCCGTCGGGCACCACCGCCGAGCCCCCGACGCCCGGCGCCACGCCCGGCAGCGGGCACACCGGGCAGACGTCCAGCGCCTCCGCGATCGCCGTTCCCGGGACGCCTTCGGCCGTCGCGCTCGCCGACACGGCCACCGTGACCGCCGGCAAGGACGGCTCCGGCACGGCCACCGCCGTCCTCACGCCCATCGCCGCCGGGCTCCTGCTCACGGGGGCGGCGATGTGGAAGCACCGCGGACTGCCACGGGGGCACTGACCGGGCGGAGGCAGGGCGGGGACGGGGCGGGACCCCTTGCCGGGAGGAGGAGTTCACCGCCCGGGTCGGACACGACTTGAGCGCGGCGGCGGGCTCGGCCGAGCGGGCGCGGCGGGAAGACCAGGCCGGACGAAAGTCCGGCTCGGCGCACCGTCCGTCAGCGGAAGACGCCCGCCGGCGGGGCCGGGGACGGCACGGCCGTGGCATCCGTCACGGGGGCGGCGCCGGCGGTGAACGCGGCCAGGGGCGGGCCGTGTTCGACGCGGGCGAGGGCGGAGTCGGTGGCCACGCGGCGCGTGAGGTCGGCGACCGGGAGGGGGGTGTGGGCCGCGGCCAGGATCAGGTTGCCGAAGCGCTTGCCGCGCAGGACCGCCGGGTCGGCGACGAGGCAGAGTTCGGGGAAGACCGCGCCCAGCGTGGCGACCTGGGCGCGCGCGAACGGGAGGGCGGAGCCGTCGGCCATGTTCGCCGCGTACCAGCCGCCGGGGGCGAGCGCGCGGGAGGCGAGCGTCGCGAACTCGACGGTGGTGCAGTGCGCGGGGGTGCGGGCGCCGGAGAAGACGTCGGTGATCACCAGGTCGACGCTGCCCTCCGGGGTCCGCTCCAGCACCCCGCGGGCGTCGGCTCCGCGGACCTTGATCTGCCAGCCGCGCTCCAGCGGGAGTTCGGCACGGACCAGTTCGGTGAGCGCCGTGTCGATCTCGGCGACCTGTTGCCGCGAGCGCGGGCGGGTCGCCGCGACGTAGCGGGCGAGGGTGAGGGCGCCGCCGCCGAGGTGGAGGACGGTCAGCGGGCGGCCGGGCGGGGCGACGAGGTCTATCAGGTGGCCGAGCCGGCGCTGGTACTCGAAGCCGAGGTGGGTCGGGTCCGCGAGGTCGACCATCGACTGCGGGGCGCCGTCGATCAGCAGGGACCACGCGGCGGGGCGGTCCCGGTCCGGGCGGAGCTCGGCCAGACCGGAACCGACGGGGCTGGTCAGCGGCCCCTGGGCGTGGCGGCGGCCGCCGGGCCCGGTGGTGTCGGGCTGCGGCTGCGCCGTCGCGCGGCCCCGGTCGGTGCCGCGCGCGGCCCTGCTGCTTCGTCCCATGACAGCCATTATCGGCGCAGGTCGATGGGACCACTCGAACTGGCGATCGTCCGTGGGCGTGCTGGGTGGATCCGGCCGGAAGAACGGGCGGGAGGCCCGGCGGGATCCGCACGGCACGCCCGCTAGAACGGGCCGAGGCCGCCGGCGGTCAGCGTGCAGGCGGCCTCGCAGAGCGCGGAGCGCAGCACCCACGCGTCGGTGGGGCGGGTGGAGCCGTCGGCGGCGGCCGGGGGCATCACCCAGCGCGGGTCCGCCGGGGGCAGCAGCAGGGCGCCGGGCGTGCACGCGCTGCCGGGCAGGTGCCACGTGTCACAGGTGCCGGCCGGGACGTAGAAGGAGACGGTGCTGCCGCTGCGGCTCTGCAGGACGGCGCCACACGCGCGGCGCAGGCGCAGGATGTCGACCGCCTCCAGCCCGTGCCGCACGGCGACGGTCACGGTGTCGTAGCCGGGGAGGACGGTGCCCTCGCCGGCGGTATGCCGGAGGCCGGGGCCCCGGCCTCCGCGGTGGGCGCGGCCGCCCTCGGCCGGCCCTCGGCCGGGGATCCGGTCGTCGGCGGGATCGGGGAGCAGGGCGGGGACGGCGCCGGAGACCACACCTCCGACGGCAGGTCGGTACTGCGGCAGTCCGGTGGCCATCACGGGCCCTCCTGTCACCTCGTGGGATCGGAAGCCGGGCCGCCGGGAGGCCCCGGACGGTCCGGGGATGTGGGGAGCGCCGGAGGGGGCGGCGGGGCCGGGGGCGGCGGCCTGGGTTCCACGTACCAGGACAACGCCGCAACCTCGCCGCAGGCCACGGGGCGCCTTACAGCAAGGCATGGCATTTCATGGCAGATCTCGGCAACTGTGCCCGTTTTGTACCGGATTGACCATACATCGGATGAGAACACGCCGTGGCCGACCGGTGACTCCCGGTACTGTCGGTGGCGGGCCGGGTGATCCGTTCGGAGCGCCCGGCCACACCCCCGCACCTCCACGGAGCGCACCATGGCAGCCACCCCACCGGCCGAGCCGACCCGCCCGTCACCCAACACCGTGATGCGCGCGCTGCGCGGCGACCGCTCACCCGGCGAGTTCGCCACCGCCGTGCGCCGCGCCGCCCGCGAGATCGGGGAGCACGTCTCCTGCGACGCCCGCTACGTCGGACGGGTCGAGGCCGGCGAGATCCGCTGCCCCAACTACGCCTACGAGCGCGTGTTCCGGCACATGTGGCCGGGCCGCTCGCTCACCGACCTCGGCTTCGCCCCCAGGACCTCTGTCCGCCGCCGCTCAGCGGACAGCGCCCGGGGCGACGCGCCACCCCCGCTCCACCCTCCGTTCCCGACCCTGCCCGCCCCGCGCTCGCCACTCTCCACCCAACTCCCGTACGCTGCCTCGCCGTACGCGGATCCGCCCGCCCCGGACGGCCCGCCGTGGCCGCTCTGCGCGGCGGTGCCCCGAGGGCCCGCCGGACCGCACCTTCTCGACGAGGAGAACGACGACGTGCGTCGCCGTACGTTCCTGACCGGCGGCGCGGCCGCCCTGGCCACCGCGATCGGATTCGACCGGCCCGCCGCGGCCGCACCCGGGCCCGGGGGCGGCGCCCTGGTGCCCGGCCGCAGCGCCCCGGTGCCGCTGCGCAAGGTCGGCGCCGCCGAGGTGCTGGGCGTCGAACAGGCCGTCCGGGACATCCGGCTCGCCGACGACGTGCACGGCGGCGACACCCTGTTCGAGCTGGCCGGGCAGTCGCTGCGGAGGGCCTACGTACTGCTCAACGAGGGCGAGTACAGCGCCGAGACCGAGCGCCGACTTCAGGCCGGGGCGGGCGAACTCGCCATCTCCGTCGGCTGGCTGGCCCACGACTCCAACCGGCTCGCGGACGCCCGCTCGCTCTACGCCGAGGCGCTCGCCACCGCCCGGATGGCCGGCGACTCGGCCCTGGAGGCGCACGTCTTCTGCAACAGCGCCTTCCTCGCCCGGGACGCCGGCCGCCCGCGCGAGGCGCTGCGCGCCGCCCAGGCCGGGCAGGCCGCCGCCCGCCACCTCGACTCCGACCGGCTCCTCGCGCTGCTCGCCATGCGCGAGGCCGGCGGCTGGGCGCTCCTGCAGGACCGTTCCGCCTGTGAGCGCGCGATCGCCCGCGCGTACACGCTGTTCGACCTCGGGCCCTGCGAGGCCGACCCGGAATGGATGTCCTTCTTCGGCGAGGCCGAGATCGCCGGGCTCCAGTCCCAGTGCTGGTCCGCCCTCGGCGACTGGGACCGGGCCAGCGAGCAGGCCGGGCTCGCCATAACGCTCCAGGAGCCGCACTTCGTCCGCAACCGGGTGCTGTACACCGCCGAGCTCGCCCACGACCGGCTCGGCCGGGGCGACCTCGCGGGCGCCGCGCACCACGGCTCGGCCGCCGTGGCGCTGTTCGGCGAGGTCCGCTCCGCCCGGATCCGGAGCATGCTCGCGCACACCGCCGAACGGCTGCGGCCGCACGGTGCGGTGCCGGAGGTCGGCGGGTTCCTGGCCGCGTACGACGTGGCGGCCGCGGCCTGAGCGGGCCTCCCGGCCGTCCGCAGGTGGCCTCCGGTCCGCAGGTGGCCTCCGGTCCATCGGTGGCCGGCGGTCCGTCAGTGGCCGGTGGCCAGGCCCTCCAGGTGGGAGAGGTCGTTCCAGACCTCGACCGCGGGCGCACCGTACTCCCAGGACAGGACGCACAGGGCCGCCGTGCCGAGCTTGAAGCGCTGGGCGAACTCCGGCGGCAGGCCGAGCCAGCGGGCGGTCAGGATCCGGAGCAGGTGGCCGTGGGCGAAGAGGACCACGTCCCGGTCGGCGCAGTGCATGACGGTGGTGTCCGCGTCCGGAACGCCGTGCTCCTCGTTGAGGCCGGCGAGGAAGGCGTCCACCCGGGCCGCCACCTCGGAGAGCTTCTCGCCGCCCGGCACGCCGTCGCGCCAGATCAGCCAGCCCGGGTGGTCGGCGGCCCGGATGTCGGCGCCGGTGCGGCCCTCGTACTGGCCGTAGTCCCACTCGAGCAGCTCGGGGCGGTCCACGGCGCGGTCGCCGAAGCCGGCCAGCTCGCAGGTCTCCCGGGCCCGGCCGAGCGGGCTGGTGTAGACGAGCGCGTCCGGCAGCCCGTTCCAGGGCGCCTTGGCCAGTCGGGCACCGAGCGCCCGGGCCATCGCGCGGCCCTCCTCGGTGAGCGGGATGTCGGTGCGACCGGTGTGACGGCCGGTGGCGGACCACTCGGTCTCGCCGTGGCGGACCAGCACGATACGGGCGGGCATGGGGGGCTCCTCGCGACGGGGCGGCGGCAACGGTCGGTCTCACCCTTGAGCACCGGGCTCCATGATCCCTCACCCGCACGGTGGACACGACGCGGGCCGGGCGCAGCACCGGGGGCGGGGGCCCGCCGGGCCCCCGCCGGAGGCGGTCCGCGCACCGAACGGGCCGGAACGGGGTGATCCCCACCGGATTGTCGGACCCGGATGCGACACTGGGCCGCACCATGAACGTCTCGACGAACGCCCCCTCCCGTGGGCACTCTGAGCCGCTCGCCCGACGGCTCGCCGAACTGCGCGGTCCCGCGCCGCAGCGCAGTCTGAACGCCCGCTCCCTCGCCGCGCTCGCCGCCAATCCGGGCTGTCACCGCAGGGCCGTGCTGGACGCGGCCGGGGTGGACAAGGCGGCGCTCGCCTCCCGGCTCGGCCGGCCGGCGCCGTTCGGGCAGTCCCCGTTCGCGATCGCCCGCGGCGTGATCTTCGAGTCCCGGCTGAAGGCCGACGGCTACGCGGCACTGCTGGAGCCGCTGCGCCGCCACCTCGACCTCCCGCCGGACGGCGGCGCCCCACTGGTCGTCCCGGACCTCCTCCAGCGCTCGGGCCCCGCCGTGCGCGCGGACCGGACGGCCGAGGCGCTGGCGGCGGCCGCCGCGAGCCCGGAGGCCTGGACGCTGCTCGACCACCCGCTGCTGCGGCTCGACGTGGCCGGCAGCACCGCCTACCTGGAGCCGGACGCCGTCGTGGTGCACGGCGGGCGGTGCACGGTGGTCGAGATCAAGTCCTTCCCGGTGCTGGACGGCGCCGCCGATCCGGCCAAGGTCGGCGCCGCCGCCCGCCAGGCCGCGGTGTACGTGCTGGCACTGCAGCACGCGGCCGCCGCCCGGGCCGGCGAGGCGCTCACGCCCGACCCGTACGCCGAGCAGCGGCTGCCGGGCAGTCCCCGGCTGAGCGTGCTGCTGGTCTGCCCGAAGGACTTCGGCAACCGGCCGACCGCCGTCTCCGTCGACGTCCGCCGCGAACTCGCCACCACCCGGCGGCAGTTGAGTAGGATGACCGGGATCGGCCGCCTGCTGGAGGCGCTGCCGGAGGGCACCGCCTTCGACCTCGCGGTCGACGAGGAGGGCGCCCCGGCCCGTTCGGCCGACGAGCTGGCCGACTCGGTCGCGGCCGTGCCCGCCGCGTACAGCCCGGACTGCCTGTCCACCTGCGAGCTCGGCTTCCACTGCCGCGCCCAGGCCCGCTGCGGCGACCGGGTCGAGCAGCTGGGCCGCGGCGTGCGCGGCGAGCTGGGCAGCATCCGGACGGTGACGCAGGCGCTGGCGGCCGCCACCGGCGGCGGCACGGACGAGGCTGCCGAGCGGCTCGCGTACGCGGCCGCGCTGCGCGCCGAGGCCCTGGGGAAGTGACCGGTCACATGAGCGAGCACGACGAGCTCGTCGGCAGAGACCGCGCATGGGCGAACGCCCCTGCCGGGCGAGGCGAGGCGGACGCGTGAACGAGCGATTCTTCGAGGGGTCATGAGCCTGCTGACCACCCTGGCCCGGCTGGAGGCCGTCCGCAGCGGGCGGGCCGAGCCGCTGGCCACCGTCCGCCACCGGCACCTGTCCGACCGGCCGATGGTGCTCGTCCCGCTGACCGCCGCCGGCGAGTCGGGCGCGCCGCTGGCCGTCATGCTCGGCACCGACCGGGACGCGCCCCGGCTGCACCTGGTGCCGCAGCCGCTCAACCGCACGCTGCGCTTCGACTTCCTGGCCGAGCTGGCCGCCGATCTCCTGCCCTACCTGGAGTCCTTCGGGGCCGAGGTCGAGCAGATCGAGGGTTCCGAGAAGGACCCGGAGACCGGCGAGAAGACCCAGGTGTTCCGCGAGCTGTGCGCCGACGCGCCGCAGCTGGTCGTTCCGAACGGCGCGGGCGTGCACCACCTCGCGCTGATCGGCCGCTCGACCCGCTTCCGCCGCACGGTCGAGGACGACGAGCCGGGCCCGTACCCGGCGCCGGCGCGGGTGCCGCTGCTCGGCCGCTGGCTGACCCACCTCACCGACCGGGCCCAGGTGCCCGGTTCCAGCCTGCTGCTCCCGATGACCGGCCTGCTGGCCCGGCACTGGGCGACCGGCCAGAGCCACCTGGAGGACCAGCACCTCGCGGCCCGGCTGGCCTGGCACTTCCCGCCGGAGGGCCTCGGCGGGGCCGAGGCGGCCGAGCGGGCCGAGTCCGCCCGGGACGAGCGGGGGCAGCTGCTGCACCCGCCGGCCGGTCCGGCGACCGACCCGGCCTTCGACAGCGTCGTGCTCGGCCCGGCGATCGCCCGGTACGACGCCGCCGCGTCGGCGCTGCAGCACAGCACCGAGCAGCGGGACGACGCGGCCGCCGCGCGCGCCCGCGAGGCCGTCCGGGAGGCCGTCGAGCAGCTGCGCGGCGCGCTGTCCGCCGTGCTGCTGCCCACCTGGCACGACGTGTGGCGCGGCATCGACCTGCTGCGCTCGCTGCCTCCGGCCGGACACCTGGCGGAGCGCTGGACGGGCGACCGCTGGTCCTACACCGGCCACCGGGACCGCCTGGCGGCCGGCGAGCCGCCGCAGCCCCGGCAGGACGACGCGGTGACGGCCGCCCGCAAGCTCGCCCAGCGCGAGCGCGAGCAGGCCAGGCTGGACGTCCAGGAGGCGCTGGACGATCCGCTGGCGATGGCCGAACACCGGCTGGCGGGCGAGGCGTTCACGGGCGTGGTGACGGACGTCGTGCCCGACTACGACACCTCCGGCCGCTCCCCCAAGCCGCGGCCGCTGGTCACCCTGCGCACCGACGACCGCCCGCACGCCGACCTCGGCCGCGAGGCGCACCGGGTGTGGGGGTCCCCCCGGCCGGAGACCGGGGGCGGCCCGTCCGCGCAGAAGGCCGAGATCGTCGCGGCCGACCCGGCGCAGGGCACGATCACCCTGCGGATCCTGTCCGGGATGGGCCGCAAGAAGGAGCCCGAGCCGGGCAGCCTGCCCGAGGCCGGCGAGACGGTCACGTTCACCCTCTTCGAGCTGACCGTCCGCCAGTCCGCGCCGCTGCCCGATCCGGACGACACCCCGTGGACGCACGGCGGCCCGCCCGGCGCCGCACCCGAGTCCCCGGGCCCCGCGGCCGACTTCGACTGGGAGTGAGCAAGCGCGTGACCGAGCAGAGCTCAGCGGACCGGAGCCCGGGCGCGGCCGCCGACGCCGCCGTGGCCCGGATCCTGGCCGCGACCGTCCACCCGCCGACCGGTGCCCCGCGCGGCGTGGTGGTGGACTCGCCGCCCGGTGCCGGGAAGTCGACGCTCGTGGTGCGCGCCGCCCGGGAGCTGGTCGGGGCGGGCGAGCGGCTGATGATCGTCGCCCAGACCAACGGCCAGGTGGACGACCTGGTCGGCCGACTCGCCGAGAAGGCGCCGGACCTGACGATCGGCCGGCTGCACGCCGCCGACGCCAGGCCGGGCCCGGAGGTGCTGCGGCACGCCAACGTGACCCCGTCCGACAAGGTCGCGGACCTGGTCGAGCACGACGTCGTGATCTCCACCTCCGCCAAGTGGCAGTGGGTGCGGGCCGAGGCGCCGTGGCGGCACGCGATCGTCGACGAGGCCTACCAGATGCGCTCGGACGCGCTGCTCGCGGTGGCCCGGCTGTTCGAGCGGGCGCTGTTCGTCGGTGACCCGGGCCAGCTGGACCCGTTCACCGTGGTCGGCACCGAGCAGTGGGCGGGCCTGTCGTACGACCCGTCGAGCAGCGCGGTGGTCACGATGCTGGCGCACAACCCGCAGATCGAGCCGCACCGGCTGCCGGTCTCGTGGCGGCTGCCGGCCAGCGCGGCGCCGCTGATCTCGGACGCCTTCTACCCGTACACCCCGTTCCGCTCCGGCACCGGCCCGGACGACCGCCGGCTCACCGCCGCCGTCCGTCCGGACGGCTCGGCGCTGGACGCGGCGATCGACCGGGCCGCCGAGCACGGCTGGGCGCTGCTGGAGCTGCCCGCCCGGCACACCGTGCGGACCGACCCGCAGGCGGTGGCGGCCGTCGCGGCGACCGTGCGCCGGCTCCTGGAGCGCGGGCTGAGCGCGCACTCCGAGCAGGGCGAGGCCCCGCTCACCGCGGACCGGATCGCGGTCGGCACGGCCCACCGGGACCAGGCGGCGGCCGTGCGCGCGGCCCTGCTCAAGGTGGGCGTGCCGGTGGACGGGACGACCGGCCCGGCGGTCACCGTGGACACCGCGAACCGGCTGCAGGGCCGCGAGTACGACGTCACCGTCGTCCTCCACCCGCTGTCCGGGCGGCCCGACGCCACCGCCTTCCACCTGGAGACCGGCCGGCTCTGCGTGCTCGCCTCCCGCCACCGCCACGCGTGCATCGTGGTGGCCCGGGCCGGGATCGCCGAGCTGCTGGACGAGCACCCGTCCACGGAGCCGGTGCAGCTGGGCGTCTCGGTCAGGTTCCCGGACGGCTGGGAGGCGAACCACCAGGTGCTGCACCACCTGTCCGGACACCGGGTGGGGCTGCGCTGAGCCCCGGGTGCGGTCAGTCCTCGGTCTCGCAGACGGCGAAGGCCACGACCGTCCCGTACTCGGCCCGCGCTGCCCAGCCGTTGGCATCGTCCGAAGGGCCGTTGAAGACCACGGCGTCATCGTTCCGGGCCGGGGTGAACCGGTATCCGCCACCGGTCAGGTGGGTGCCGGCCGGGCAGGTGGCCACCGAACGGCCGCCCGGGGTACTGACCTGCCCGGTCACCACCTTCGCCGACTCGGCGGCGGAGGCCGAGGGCGCCGCGGCCAGGCCGAGGACGGGGACGGCCAGCAGGACACCGACGGAGAGGATCTTCGGACGACACATGGGGATGCTCCCGGTTCTGCGATCGGTCGGCATGACGTGACGCCCTTCCAACGGTTCGCAGGCGACCGGGACACCCGGCGCTCGAAGCACTCCCCCGGGCGCGCACGGGGGAATAGCGCCCGCACGCGCACCGTTCCGTCATCGGCCGCCTCCGCGCGACAATGGACGACGGCCCCGACCGGGCGGCGCGGCCCCGGAGCAACCGCCGTCCGCCCCACACCGAGCACCCGGAGGTGTCCGTCCATGCCCGACTCCCACGCGATGGCGTCCGAATCCGGTGGTCCGTCCGCGCCGGCCCGGCGGCTGCGTCCGGCGCAGCTGCTGTTCGAGCCGCAGGCGGCCGAGCCGGAGGCGGAACGCTTCTTCGACCTGGAGTCGATCGACGACCCCGCGGAGCTGCTGCGCCGCTCCACCGAGCTCGCCCTGGCGTTCCGCGCCGCCGCCGAGCGGGCCACGGACTTCCAGGCGGTCGCCGCCGCGCAGCTCGCGGACCCGCGCCGCTTCGACGCGCTGTCGACGGACGACGTCGCGCAGCGGGCCGACTGGACCCCCGACTACGCCGCCAAGATGATCGAGTACGGCCGCGGCCTGCTCCAGCCGCGTCGCCACGAGGACTGACCCCCGGACCGGCGCCATCCGGCCCTCCCGGCACCCGAGGCTCCGGAAACTCGCCCCTGGCATATGCGCGGGGCGGAAGAGTACGCCGCCGCGCGCCGGCCTGTCCGGCGAACGGCCCTTTCCGTCCGCCCGCGCCCGCGCAGCGCGCACGCTGCTGTGCGTGGAGATCTGGACCTATCAGTCGGTGGAGTACGTCACCGTGGCCGGGGAGGCTTGGCTGGCCTCGGCGAGCGAGTACCCGCGCAGCATGCGCGCGCTGTGGGAGTCCCGCCCGTGGGCGCCGTCGGTGCTGCCGTGCGGGCGGGCGTTCGACGTGATCAGCATGCCGTCCCTGTTCGGCCGCCGGGTGCTGGACGAGCTGTGGGCCTCCGGGCCCGGCTGCGGCCCGGTCGCCGCCTACCGAGGGCGGACCCTGCTCTTCGTCCAGCCGGGCGCCGCGCCCCGGCTGCGCCGACTGCTGGCCTGGGAGGAGTGGGCCCGGGACGTCCCGCCGCTGCTGTGCCACGGCAAGGGCGACACGGTGACGGTGCCGCCGGTGCAGCGGATGGTGCACGGCCCGGACTCCCCCGGGCTGGGCGCCGGCCGGTGGATCGTCGCCCCGGAGGACCGGGAGCCGTGGCTGCCGGGCGCCTCGGTGGTGCTGTGGGCGTGCGTCCGGGCCTCTCGCGAGCCGGTCGTCACGGCGGGGGCCGCCGGGCCGGCGGTGACCGGGGGGTGAATCGCGCGAGACCCGTATTCGATTTTGGCGCGGGCCGGGGCCGCTGCTAGAGTCTTCTCTGTCAGCAGGCGCCGCTAGCTCAGTTGGTTAGAGCAGCTGACTCTTAATCAGCGGGTCCGGGGTTCGAGTCCCTGGCGGCGCACAGACAGCCGGAGGGCCCCTTGCGAAAGCAAGGGGCCCTCCGGCGTTTCCGCGTCCTTCGACACCGGGACACCCGAGGCACCGGGACGCCCGAGGCGTCCGCGGGGTCCGGCGTCCGCCGGGCCGCCCGCCCGCGGGGGACGGGCGGCCCGACGGCTCAGCGCCCGCGCAGCGCGCGGTAGCGGGCGACCAGCTCGGCGGTGGAGCTGTCCAGCCGGTCGGCGCCCTCGCCGGAGAGCAGCACCGGCTCGATCCGCTTGGCGAGCACCTTGCCCAGCTCGACGCCCCACTGGTCGAAGGAGTCGATGTTCCAGATCGCGCCCTGCACGAACACCTTGTGCTCGTAGAGCGCGACCAGCTGGCCGAGCACCGACGGGGTCAACTCACCGGCCAGCACGGTGGTGGTCGGGTGGTTGCCCTTGAACGTCTTGTGCGGGACGAGCTCGGCCGGCACGCCCTCGGCCGCGACCTCCTCGGCGGTCTTGCCGAAGGCGAGCGCCTGGGTCTGGGCGAAGAAGTTGGCCAGCAGCAGGTCGTGCTGCGGGACCAGCCCCGGGAGCAGGTCGGCGACCGGCCGCGCGAAGCCGATGAAGTCCGCCGGGATCACCTTGGTGCCCTGGTGCAGCAGCTGGTAGTAGGCGTGCTGGCCGTTGGTGCCCGGGGTGCCCCAGACGACCGGGCCGGTCTGCCAGTTCACCGGGTTGCCCGCGCGGTCCACCGACTTGCCGTTGGACTCCATGTCGAGCTGCTGGAGGTAGGCGGTGAACTTGGACAGGTAGTGCGAGTAGGGCAGCACCGCGTGCGCCTGCGCGTCGAAGAACGCGCCGTACCAGACGCCGAGCAGGCCCAGCAGCAGCGGGACGTTCTCCTCCGGCGGGGCGGTGCGGAAGTGCTCGTCGACGAGGTGGAAGCCGTCCAGCATCTCGCGGAAGGCGTCCGGGCCGATGGCGAGCATCAGCGAGAGGCCGATCGCGGAGTCGTAGGAGTAGCGGCCGCCGACCCAGTCCCAGAACTCGAACATGTTGGCCGTGTCGATGCCGAAGTCCTGCACGCCCTCGGCGTTGGTGGACAGCGCGACGAAGTGCTTGGCCACCGCCTCGGTGCCGGCCTGCAGCCCGTCGAGCAGCCAGGAGCGGGCCGAGACCGCGTTGGTGATGGTCTCGATGGTGGTGAAGGTCTTCGAGGCGACGATGAACAGCGTCTCGGCCGGGTCCAGGTCCCGGACGGCCTCGTGCAGGTCGGCGCCGTCCACGTTGGACACGAAGCGGACGTCGAGGTCGCGCTTGGTGAAGGAGCGCAGCACCTCGTAGGCCATGGCCGGGCCGAGGTCGGAGCCGCCGATGCCGATGTTGACGACGGTGCGGATCGGCTTGCCGGTGTGGCCCGTCCACTCGCCGCCGCGGACCCGCTCGGCGAAGACGGCCATCTTGTCGAGGACGGCGTGCACGGCGGGCACGACGTTCACGCCGTCGACCTCGACGACGGCGCCGCGCGGGGCGCGCAGCGCGGTGTGCAGGACGGCGCGCCGCTCGGTGGTGTTGATCTTCTCACCGCGGAACATCGCGTCCCGCAGCTCGGCGACGCCGGTGGCCGCGGCGAGCTCGCGCAGCAGCTCCAGGGTCTCGTCGGTGACCAGGTGCTTGGCGTAGTCGACGTGCAGGTCGCCGACCTCGAGGGTGTAGCGGCGACCGCGCTCGGGGTCGGCGGCGAACAGCTCGCGCAGGTGGGTGTCGCCGAACTCGGCGCGGTGCTTGCCGAGGGCGGCCCACTGCGGGGTGCGGTCGAGCGGCGTGCGGGCGTCGGCGCTGGTCTCCGACATCGGTGTTCCTCGATTCATCTGGGTGCAGATACCGGCAGGGCCAGGCGGTGAGGGTCTCTTCGCGAGGTCGTGCGGGCTCCGGTGGTGCGCCGACTCCGTTGACGGCCTGCCCGGGGCCAGCCTATGCAACGTCGGCGGGCGCGGCGCACATTCCGTCCGGGCACGTCCGGTCCGGGTGCGCACGGAGGTGAACGCCGAGGTGAACGGCGGGGCGGACACCCGGGTGAACGCCGGGTGACCGGATGCCGCGTCACCCCGGCCCCGGCCGCAGCCCCCGGGCCGTCACTTCCGGTCCGAGCGCAGGTCGAGCCCGCGCAGCACCTGATCGACGAGCTCCGGGTCGGCGCCGAGCTCGCCGCGGGCCACCAGCATCTCGCGGCGCGAGGCGGCGATCATCTCCTGCTCGACCTCCCGGGCGGCCCGCCACTGGGAGAGCCGCAGCTTCGCCTCGGAGGCCTCCTCCTCGGCGTACTTCTCGGGGCAGAGCCGGGCCAGCCGGTCGTGCTGACGGTCCCGCAGGCGGTCGGCGACCTCGGCGGGCAGCCGGTCCTGCTCCTCCAGTTCGCCGAGCCGGTCGAGCCCGGCCCGCGCGGCGCGCCACCAGAGCTGACGGACGGCCTGCTCGTGCCGGTCCTGGTCGAGGTCGAGCTGGAAGCGCTTGGCCAGCCAGGGCAGGCTCAGGCCCTGGACGAGCAGGGTGAACAGCACCACGGCGAAGGCGATGAAGACCAGCCGGCCGCGCTCGGGGAAGGCGGCGCCGGAGTCGACGGTGAGCGGGATGGCCAGGGCGAGGGCGACGGTGGCGACGCCGCGCATGCCGGACCACCAGAGGACCACGCTCTCCTTCCAGCTGAACGGGGTGTCCTCGTCGTCCCCCGCGCGCAGGCGCCGGGACAGCCAGCCGGCCGGGAGCAGCCAGAGCAGGCGGACCACGACGACGACCGAGATCACCGTGCTCGCGTCGCCGATGAAGCCGGTCCAGCCCTGGCCGGCCGCCTTGAGCACGGTGGCGAGTTCGAGGCCGATCAGGCCGAAGGCGACGCCGGTGATGAGGATCTCGACGACCTCCCAGAAGGCGTTGCCGACCAGCCGGTAGGAGACGGCGTCCGCGTCGGCGGCCCGGTCGGCGAGGTAGAGCGCGCAGACCACGACGGCGAGCACGCCGGAGCCGTGGATCTCCTCGGCGATCGTGTAGGCGGCGAACGGGACCAGGAGGTTGAGCGCGACCTGCTGGGTCGGATCCTCCAGGAGCCCGGCCAGCTTGGCGTTGACCCAGCCGAGCGCGACGCCGACGACGACGGCGAGCACCGCGGACAGGACGAAGCGCAGCACCGCGTGGCCGGGCGAGAAGTCGCCGCTGACCACGGCGTCGATGGCGAGCGAGTAGATGACGATCGCGGTGACGTCGTTGAACAGGCCCTCGCTCTCCAGGATGGCGACCAGGCGGCGCGGGAGGCCGACGCTGCCGGCCACGGCGACGGCCGCGACCGGGTCGGGCGGGGAGACCAGGGCGCCGACCGCGACGGCCGCGGCGAGCGGCAGGGCGGGCAGCAGCCAGTGGACGGCGCCGGCCACCGCGATCGTGGTGACCACGACGAGGGCGACGGCCAGCAGCAGGATCGAGCGGATGTTGGCCTTGAAGTAGCGCACCGAGGAGCGCCGGGCGACGGCGAAGATCAGCGGCGGCAGGACCAGCGGCAGGATCAGCTCGGGCTCGACGGAGATGTCCGGGATCTGCGGCACGAGCGCCATGACGATGCCGAGCAGCGTCATCAGGACCGGCTGCGGGACGCCGGTGCGGCGCGCGAGCGGCAGGGTCACCACCGAGGCGAGCAGCACCAGGAAGAACAGGGGCAGCTGGCCCACGGGGGGTTTCCTCTCGACGGCGGACGACCGGCGGACGACGGCCGGTGGCGGACGGACAGCGGCGGACGACGGCCGGTGGCGGACGGCTGAGCGCCGCCCAGGATAAATCTGACAATGCACCCATCTGGGAGGACACGCCGGGAGGGGGTTGACCTCAAGCGCACTTGAGATCCGATCATCGGAGGGCATCGCCACCGCAGGACGGACGAGAGGCAGGAACCCCCGATGAAGGCAGTCACCGTCCCCGAGCCCGGCGGCCCCGAGGTCATGCGGGTCGCCGAGGTGACCACCCCCACCGCGGGGCCCGGCCAGGTGCGGGTCCGGGTGTACGCCGCCGGGGTGCAGCCGGTGGACCTCGCCATCCGGGCGGGCTTCCGGCCGCCGGGCGTCGTCGCCGAGGGCCCCCTGGTGCTCGGCAACGAGTTCGCCGGGGTGGTCGACCGGCTCGGGCCGGGCAGCTACGGCTGGGAGGTCGGCGACGAGGTGATCGGCTTCCGGGTCCTCGACTGCCAGGCCGAGTCCGTCGTCGTGGACACCTCGCACCTGGTCGCCAAGCCGGCCGGGATGCCCTGGGAGCAGGCGGGATCGCTCTCCGCCTCCGGCCAGACCGCGCACATGGCGCTCGAGCTGCTCAAGGTCGGCCGGGGCGACACCGTGCTGGTGCACGGCGCCTCCGGCGGCGTCGGCACGGTGGCCGTCCAGCTCGCCCGGGCCCTCGGGGCGACCGTGATCGGCACCGCGAGCGAGCGCAACCACGACTACCTGCGCGAGCTGGGCGCGATTCCGGTCGCGTACGGCGACGGGCTGGTGGAGCGGGTCCGGGCGGTCGCGCCGGACGGCGTGGACGCGGCGTTCGACGCCGCCGGGCGGGGCGCGCTGGAGGCCTCGGTCGAACTGGTCACCGACCGGGACCGGATCGGCACCGTCGTCGACTACGCGACCGCCGAGCGGCTCGGGCTGCGGCAGCTGCGCGCGGAGCGGACGGCCACCCGGCTGGCCGAACTGGTCGAGCTGTGGGAGGCGGGCGGCCTGCGGCTGGAGGTCGCCGAGACCTTCCCGCTGGAGCGCGCCGCCGACGCCCACCGGCTGGTCGCCACCGGGCACGTCCGGGGGAAGGTCGTCCTCACCCCGTGACGCCCGGCGGCGGGGCCGCCCGGGCCGATTGTGTGTTTCCGCCGCTGACCAGGTAATGTTCTCCACGTCAGCAGGCGCCGCTAGCTCAGTTGGTTAGAGCAGCTGACTCTTAATCAGCGGGTCCGGGGTTCGAGTCCCTGGCGGCGCACAGACAGCCGGAAGGCCCCTTGCGAAAGCAAGGGGCCTTCCGGCGTTTTCACGCACCCCCGCGCAGGACCGCCGCCAGTGGCAGGAAAGGTGGGGAACAGGTCATTGCTGCCATCCCGGCCCGCTGACAGGCTGGCCGCATGAGAACGCGCAGCGTGGTCGTCGTCCTCTACGACGGCGTGCAGAGCCTGGACGTGACCGGCCCCCTGGAGGTGTTCGCGGGAGCGGGCGCCGCCGCCGGGCAGCCCGGTGCGTACCGGGTGACGCTCGCCGCGCTGGGCGGCGGGCCGGTGCGCGGTTGCAGCGGGCTGCGGGTGCTGCCGGACGCGGACCTGGCCGAGGTCGGGCCCGTGCACACCCTGCTGGTTCCCGGCGGGGAGGGCACGGACGCCCCGGACCCGGCCCTGGTGGCGCGGATCCGGGAGCTGGCCGGCCGGGCCGAGCGGGTGGTGTCGGTGTGCACCGGCGCCTTCCTGCTCGCCGAGGCCGGGCTGCTCGCCGGGCGCCGGGCGACCACCCACTGGGCGTACTGCGACGCCCTCGCCCGGAGGTTCCCGGACGTCGAGGTGGACCCCGACCCGATCCACGTCCGGGACGGGCACGTCGCGACCTCGGCCGGGGTCACGGCCGGCATCGACCTCGCGCTCGCCCTGGTCGAGGAGGACCTCGGGCGCGACGCCGCGCTGCTGATCGCCCGTCACCTGGTGGTGTTCCTGCGCCGGCCGGGCAACCAGGCCCAGTTCAGCACCCAGCTGGCCGCCCAGGTGGCCGCGCGCCACCCGTTGCGCGAGGTCCAGCGGTGGATCGCCGAGCACCCGGAGGAGGACCTCTCGGTCGAGGCGCTGGCCCGGCGCTCGGCGCTCTCCCCGCGGCACTTCGCCCGCGCGTTCGCCGCCGAGGTCGGGGTCACCCCGGGCCGGTACGTGGACGGCGTCCGGCTGGAGGCCGCCCGGCGCCGCCTGGAGGACACCGAGGACGGGATCGAGGAGATCGCCCGCGCCTGCGGCTACGGCACCCCGGAGGCGATGCGGCGCGCCTTCGTCCGGGCCCTGGCCGCACCACCCGCCGAATACCGGCGCCGCTTCCGCCCCGCTCCGAATCCCCCTGGAGGAAACTGATGCGCATCGCCGTCCTGCTGTACGACGACTTCACCGCCCTGGACGCCGTGGGCCCGTACGAGGTGCTGTCCCGCATACCCGGCGCGGAGGTGGTGTTCACCGCGGCCCGGCGGGGGCCGGTCCGCACCGACATGAGGAGCCTCGCGCTCACCGCCGACGCCGCCCTGGAGGAGGTCGACTCCGCCGACGTGCTGCTCGTGCCCGGCGGCCCCGGGACGGAGCCGGCCCTCGCCGACGCGGAACTGGTCGACTGGGTGCGGCGGGTGGACGCGACCACCACCTGGACCGCCTCGGTCTGCTCCGGCTCCCTGCTGCTCGGCGCCGCCGGACTGCTCGCCGGCCGCCGGGCCACCTCGCACTGGTGCTGCCTCGACGCGCTGCCCGGCTTCGGCGCCGAGCCGACCGGCACCGAGCGGGTCGTCATCGACGGCACGTACGCCACCGCCGCCGGGGTCTCGGCCGGCATCGACCTCGCCCTGACGCTGACCGGCCGCCTCGCCGGGGACGCGACCGCCGAGGCGATCCAGCTGGTCATCGAGTACGACCCGCGGCCCCCGTACTCGGCCGGCTCCGTCGCGACCGCCCCGGCGGGCCTCGCGGAGTCGCTGCTGAGCACCAACCTGCTGCTCGGCTAGTGCCGCGGCGCGGTCAGCCGCGCCGGGCGGGGAAGCCGTGGGTGCGGGCGGCGAGGACCGCCGCGAGGGCGGGGAGCACCAGGGCGAGCACCGTCCACGGCAGTGCGCCGGTGCCGAGGCGGCCGAGCACGAGGCCGCCGACGACCCCACCGCCCGCCATCGCGGCGTTCCACAGGGTGACCAGCATCGCCTGGGCCGCGTCGGCCTGCTCCCCGCCCGCGTCGCCGACGGCGGTCTGCAGGAGCGTCGGCACCCCGCCCCAGCCGAGGCCCCAGAGCAGTGCCGCGAGGTAGACCAGCGGCGTGCTGCCGGACCCGACCGCGAGGACGCCCGCCGTCACCGCGACCAGCAGCGCGCCGCCGATCGTCAGCCACCGCAGCCTGCGGTGGATGTGCGCGCCGACGAACCAGATGCCCACCAGCGAGGCCAGACCGAAGACCAGCAGCACCGCGTCGGTCGAACCGCCGAGCCCGGCCCGGGCCAGGAACGGCGCGATGTAGGTGAACAGGATGGTGTGGGCGAGCACGAAGAGCAGGGTCACCGCGAGCACCGGGAGCACCCCCGGCACCGCGAGCGCCCGCCGCATCGGTGCCCGCTCCCCCGCCGCCTGCCCGGGCTGGTCCGGCAGGACGGCGGCGGACCAGCCGATCACGCCGAGCGCCAGCACCGTCATCGCCAGGAACGGCACCCGCCACGAGAGCGCCTGGCCGGCGAAGGTGCCGGCCGGCACGCCGAGGGAGAGCGCCACCGGGATGCCGGCCATCGCGATCGCGATCGCCCGGCCCTGCAGCTCGGCGGGCACCAGTCGGCGCGCGTAGCCGGCCAGCAGCGCCCAGGCGAGGCCGGCCGCCACGCCCGCGACGAAGCGGGCCGCCATCGTCAGCGGGTAGTTCGAGGACAGCGCGGTCACCGTGTTCGCGGCGGCGAAGCCGGCCATCGCGGCGAGCAGCAGCCGCTTGCGGCTCCAGCCGGCGGTGGCCGCGGTGAGCGGGATCGCGGTGGCGGCGGTGCCGAGGGCGTAGACGGTGACGGTCTGCCCGGCCGCCGATTCGCCCACGCCGAGGGACTCGCTCATCCCGGGCAGGACACCGGCGGGCAGGGTCTCGGTCAGCGCGGTGACGAACACCGCGGTGGCCAGCGCGAGCAGGGCGGGGTACGGAAGCGCCGTACGGGTCCGATGGGTTGCCGCCTGTGCGGACTGTGTGGTCGTCATGCGGACCATGCTCGAACCTCACACTGGTGTGAGGTTCAAGCACGGATTCCGGGCGGCGGGTGCTGGCGGACCGGTCAGCGGCCGTAGTACGCGTCGAAGTTCTTCGAGAACTCCCGTCCGCCGAACCGGTCCCAGTTGACCGACCAGGTCATCAGCCCGCGCAGGTTCGGCTGGGCGCCCGAACGCGGCACGTACGTCCCGCAGCCGGTGAGCTTGGTCAGGCAGTCCAGGGCCTTGTCCACCTCGCTCGGGGCGACGTAGCCGTTTCCCGCGTCGGTGGTCGCCGGCATGCCGATGGCGATCTTCGAGGCGGGCAGTGGCGGGAACGTGTTGGCGGTGTTGCCCGCCACCGGGAAGCCGGTGAGCAGCAGGTCGGTCATCGCGACGTGGAAGTCGGCGCCGCCCATCGAGTGGTACTGGTTGTCCAGGCCCATGATGGAGCCGGAGTTGTAGTCCTGGACGTGCAGCAGGGTGAGGTCGTCGCGCAGCGCGTGGATGACCGGGAGGTAGGCGCCGGCGCGCGGGTCCTGACCGCCCCACGGGCCGGAACCGTAGTACTGGTAACCGAGTTGGACGAAGAACGTCTCCGGCGCCATGGTCAGCACGAAGCCCGGTCCGTACGTCGCCTTGAGGGTCTTCAGTGCCGAGATCAGGTTGACGATGACCGCGCTGGTCGGGTGCTTGACGTCGGTGTCGCCGGTGTCGAGGGAGAGCGAGTGGCCCTCGAAGTCGATGTCCAGGCCGTCCAGGCCCCACCTGTCGATGATCGCCGAGACCGAGCTGACGAAGGCGTCCCGGGCGGCCGTGGTGGTCAGCTGGACCTGGCCGTTCTGGCCGCCGATCGAGATCAGCACCTTCTTGCCCTGGGAGCGCTTGGCGGCGATGGCGGCCTTGAAGTCGGCGTCGGACTCGGCGGTGGGGCAGTCGGTGGTGGAGCAGCGGTTGAAGCGGATGTCGCCGGAGGTGGGCGAGGTGGGCTCGCCGAAGGAGAGGTCGATGAAGTCCCAGGAGCCGGGGACGTCGGCCATGCGGGTGTAGCCGGCGCCGTTGGCGAAGCTCGCGTGCAGGTAGCCGACCAGGGCGTGGGCGCCGGGCTGGGGCGTGCCGGTCGGCGTGCCGGTGGGCGTGCCCGTCGGGGTCGGCGTCGGCGTCGGTGTCGGGGTCGGAGTCGCCGTGGGCGTGGGCGTCGGGGTCGGGGTCGGCGCACCCGGCCCGTCCAGCGAGACGTCGTCCGCGTAGTAGGTGCCCTGGCCGTACCAGCCGTGCGTGTAGACGGTGGCGCTGGTCTGGGTGGCGCCCGTGGTGAAGCTGACGCTGAGCTTCTGGTAGGCGCCGCCGGTGCCGGGGGTCCAGGTGCTCGGGCCGCCGCCGTCGACGCCGAGGTAGACGTACGAGCCGTTGACCCACGCGCTCAGCGTGTACGTGGTGCCGGGGGCGACGGTGACGGTTTGCGCGCACTGGGCGGTGTCGCTCGCGGTGGCCGCCCCGGCCAGGGCGTGGCCCCCGGCGTGGACCGGGCTGCCGACGACGCTGCCGGTGGCGCCGGAGCAGTTCCAGGGGCCGAGCGAGCCGGACTCGAAGCCGCCGTTGACGAGGAACTCGCCGGCCGAGGCGGCGGGGGCCAGGCCCAGGGTGAGGCCGGCCAGGGTTGCCGCGGCGACGGCGGCGGCGGTGCCGGCGGCGAGCGCGGCGCGGGACGGGCGTCGACGGGGGGGTCGGTGGGGCTGCGACGGGTGTGACCGGGCGCATGCGGGGCTCCTGCGGGGGCGTGGTCGTGGGGGACGTCCGAGGGCACGCCGGAGCACGCGCCAGTGGGGGGGAACGGCCCGGCCTGGCACCCTAGTTGGACTAGACCACTGAAGTGGATCCGGCCGGGCGGTGTCAATGGTCCAGACCGGCCGGGGTCCGCCGCCGCGGCCCGCCCCGGTTGCCGGGCGTGACACCCCGTCGAAGGATGGAGAGGTGACCTCGCCCGGCTACCTCCGCCACCCCCACCTGCACGGCGACCTGCTCGCCTTCACCGCGGAGGACGACGTCTGGATCGCCCGGCTCACCGGCGGCGACACCACGGACCGGGCCTGGCGCGTCACCTGCGACCGCACCCGGGTCAGTCACCCCCGCTTCTCCCCCGACGGCGCCACCCTCGCCTGGACCAGCTGGCTCAGCCTCATCCCCGAGGTCTGGACCGCCCCCACCGCGGGCGGCGAGGCCCGGCGGCTCAGCTACTGGGGCAGCCAGGACACCCGGGTGCGCGGCTGGCTGCCGGACGGCGAGGTGCTCGCCGTCACCTCCTTCCACGAGCCCTTCGGCCACTACACGTGGGCGCACGCGCTGCCGCCGGACGGCTCCCCCGGCCGCCGGATGCCCTGGGGCCCGGTCGGCGACGCCCAGATGGGCCGCCACCGGACCGTCCTGCTCACCGGCGCCGCCCCGCACGAACCCGCCGCGTGGAAGCGCTACCGCGGCGGCGCCACCGGCCGGCTCTGGGTGGACGGCGAGCAGGTGCTCCCCGGCCACCGCGGCCACATCGCCTCACCGATGACCGTCGGCGAACCCCCCGACGACCGCATCGCCTTCCTCTCCGACCACGAGGGCATCGGCAACGTCTACTCCTGCCGCCCCGACGGCAGCGACCTGCGCCGCCACACCGACCACGCCTCCTACTACGCCCGCGAGGCCGCCACCGACGGCACCCGGATCGTCTACCAGCACGCCGGCGACCTCTGGCTGCTGGAAGGCCTTGACGCCCCCGCCCCGATCCGGCTGCACGTCCCGCTCGGCGGCGCGCGGGCCGGACGCCGCCCCTACCAGGTCGGCGCCGCCAGCCAGGTCAAGGACCTCGCCTGCGACCAGAACGGCCGGACCGGGGTGATCACCGTGCGCGGCAGCCAGTACTGGCTCACCCACAAGGACGGCCCGGCCCGCGCCCTCGCCGACACCCCCGGGGTGCGCACCCGGCTGCCGGTCATGCTCGGACACACCGGCGAGGCCGCCTGGATCACCGACGCCGAGGGCGCGGACGCCGTCGAGGTGATGCCGCTGCCCGGACACGACGGCCACCTCGAACACACCAGCGGGGAGCGGCACCGCCACCGGGTGCTCGCCGCCGGGCTCCTCGGCCGCGTCCTGGAACTCACCGCCTCCCCCGACGGCAGCCTGCTCGCCGCCGCCACCTCGGACGGGCGGCTGCTGCTCGTCACCGCCGCGGACGGCGAGGTCCGCGAGGTCGCCACCTCCGCCTACGGGCCCGTCTCCAGCGCCCGCTTCTCCCCCGACTCGCACTGGATCGCCTGGTCCCAGCCGGCCGCCGGCCGCTCGCTGCGCCGCATCCGGCTCACCCGCGCCGACGCGCCCGCGCCGATCACCGACGTCACCGACGGGAGGTTCGAGGACGAGCAACCGGTGTTCACCCGGGACGGCCGCTACCTGGCCTTCCTGTCCTGGCGCGGCTTCGACCCCGTCCACGACGTCCACACCGGCGACCTCTCCTTCCCGCTCGGCTGCCGCCCCTACCTCGTCCCGCTCACCGCCGACACCCCGTCCCCGTTCGCCGCGCCCGCCGAGGAAAGCGGCCCGCGCGGCGACGGCGGCGGCGACGGCACCGTCCGGGTCGACCCGCAGGGCATCGGCGACCGGCTGCTCCAGTTCCCGGTCATCGCCTCCAAGTACTCGGCCACCGACGCCGTCCGCGGCGGCCTGGTCTGGCTACGCTGGCCGATCTCCGGCACCCTCGGACAGACCTTCACCAGCCCGGACGACACCTCGGGCCGCCCCTCCCTGGAGCACTTCGACCTCGCCCGGGGCACCCGCTCCACCCTGGTCGACAAGCTCGACGGCTACGCGGTGTCCGGCGACGGCGGCTCGATCGCGGTCTACTCGGCCGGCACCCTGCGGATCGTCCCGGTCGGCGCCCCCTCCGCCGGCACCTCGGTGGACCTGCGCCGGATCAACCACACCGTGCACCCCGCCGCCGAGTGGCGCCAGGCCTACCACGAGGCCGCCCGGATCGTCCGGGACCAGTTCTGGGACGAACGCATGTCCGGCCTCGACTGGCCCGCCCTGGTCGCCCAGTACGAGCCGCTGCTCGACCGGATCGCCGGGCCCGACGACTTCGCCGACCTGCTGCGCGAACTCCTCGGCGAACTCGGCACCTCGCACGCCTACGTCACCCCGTCCCGCCGCGGCGAGGGACCCTCGCTCGCCCAGCAGCCGCTCGGCCTGCTCGGCGCCAACGCCCACCGCTCCCCCGACGGCCGCTGGCTGGTCGACCGGGTGCTGCCCGGCGAGTCCTCCGACCCGCGCGCCCGCGCCCCGCTCGCCGCCCAGGGCGTGCACGACGGCGACGAACTGCTGGAGATCGGCGGCCGCCCGGTCGACCCGGTCCGCGGCCCGCTCCCGCTGCTCGCCGGCACCGGCGGCAACACCGTCGAGATCGGCCTGCGCAGCGACCCGGACTCCCCGGTGCGGCGGATCACGGTGACCCCGCTGACCGACGAACGGCCACTGCGCTACCAGGACTGGGTGGTCAAACGCCGCGCCCTGGTACGGGAGTTCAGCGACGGGCGGTGCGGCTACCTGCACATCCCCGACCTCGGCGGCTCCGGCTGGGCCCAGTTCAACCGCGACCTGCGCCGCGAGCTCGACAAGCCCGCGCTCGTCCTCGACGTCCGCGGCAACGCCGGCGGCAACGTCTCCGAACTCGTCCTGGAGAAGCTCACCCGGCGCGTCCTCGCCTGGGACTTCACCCGCGACCGCCAGCCCGTCCGCTGGCCGCGCAACGCCCCGCGCGGACCCGTGGTCGCCCTCGCCGACGAGGCCACCAGCTCGGACGGCGACGTGATCATCGCGGCGATCGAACTGCTCGGCCTCGGACCGGTCGTGGGCACCCGCACATGGGGCGGGGTGGTCGGGATGACCGGGCGGCACACCCTCGGCGACGGCACCCAGATCTCGGTGCCGAAGAACGCGTCCTGGTTCACCGGCGGACTCGGCTGGTCCGTGGAGAACCACGGCGTCGAACCCGACGTACACGTGCTGCGCAGCCCCCGCGACTGGGCCGCCGGACGGCACCCGGACCTGCGCACCGCCGTCCAGCTCGCCCTGGAGCTGCTGGAGGACGCCCCCGCCGCCGCGCCCCCACCGGACGACATCCCCCGGCCGGACCTGCGGCGTCCGCCGCTGCCGCCGAGGGATGCCTAGGGACGGCCCTCGCGAAACGGTGGGATCAGTCCCAGGGGTCGCCCTCGGCCGTCATGTTCTCGGCGGCCCGGCGGTCGGCCTCGTCCTGGGCCCGGGCCTGCTGCTGCTCCGACTCCCGCATGCCGCGCGTCCGCTCGATGTCGTCGCTGTACGCGTCGGCGGCCTCGTCGTGGGCGAGCGCCGCCCGCTCGGCGACGTCCGCCCCGGCGGCCTCGTGCCCCCTGTGGAAGATCCTGTCCAAGATGCCCATGACTCCTCCTCCGGACGGATACCGGGCTGCCCCCACTCTCACACCGCGGCCGGACGGCCGCACGTCGGGCCTCCGGCCGGGTCGGGAGGGAGTGGGAGGGAGACGGGAGGGGCGCAGCGACGGCGGGTGCGCCTTGAGTCCTTGGTCCCGGGAGAAGGCGTCGAAGGGCCGTAGCGGGCCGGGCCCGGACGGGCGGACGGTGGTCGTGTGAGGAACGCCATCGACGAACAGCACGGCGGCCCGCGCCGCCTGGTCGGGCCGCTCGCCGCGCTGGACGGGCGGCTGCCCGGCCCGCACGACCTGCTGCTCATGCAGTGCCCCAGCTCGCTGCGCCCGCTCGGCGGTGGCGAACTCCCGGGCTGGGCACGCGCGGTGCTCCGCGTGCACCCGTGGGTGACCGTCGCCAGGGCGCCCACTGTGGTCGGCTCCCCGGTGGACACCCTGCACCCGGTGCGCTGCACCAGGGACGTCGCGTCGCCCGAGCACTGGATCCCGGTGACGGTGCGCGGCCCGCGCCGCGGCCAGCTCCTGCACGCGCTCGCGCCCTGGGCGGCGGTGGCCCGCACCTTCCGTCCCGAGCAGCTCCCGGCCCGGCGGGCCCTGCTGGTGCCGGGCCGGGTCGCGGAGGTCCCGGCGCTCGCCCTGCTGCCGACGGTCGGCGAGCTGGTGGCGGACCACCGGCTGACGTGGGGCCCGATCGGGGCCGTCGGCTACGAGCTGGGCTCCGGCGTGCCGGTGACCGGGCCGCTCAGCCCGCTGCGGCTGGTGCTGCGCGCCCCGCAGCCGGTCAGCCGCCGGGACGCGCTGCAGCTGCGGCGCGCGCTGAGCAGGCTGCGGGTTCCCGTGCAGGCCGAGCTGGAGACCCGGCACGGCGCGGTGCTGCTGGCCGAGTACGCGGCTGCGCCGCTCACGCTCACCCTGCTGACGCCGCAGGGGCCCCAGGAGGTCCACGATCCGTGGTTCCCCCGGGGCCCCTCGGGCAGGACGATCACCCGCTGACGCTGGGGGCGCCGGTCTCCAGGTGGCCGGTGAACCGCTGCGACCAGCTGCTGTCGGCGTCCACCGTGACGGTGAAGTCGTACCAGCCGTTGTTGTGGGCCACCGCGTTGAAGAAGTCGCTGGTGCTGGCGCCGGCCGGCACCCGGTAGGTCCAGGGGCCGTCCGTGCGGTAGTTGTTCGACGCGATGGTGAAGGTGAGCGCGGTGCTGCCGGTGTTGGCCAGCTTGACGTAGACGGCGAGCTTGCCGGTGCCCGGCTCGACCGCGTACGAGGCGGTGACGGCGGCGTTCTTGCCGGCCGCGGTGGCGTCGCCGGTGAAACGGCGCAGGAAGCGGTTGGCGCCGACGACGGTCAGGTCGTACTTGCCGTTGCCGTAGTTGGTGCCGCAGTTGAAGAAGTCGCTGACGCTGCCGGCCGGGTCGACGGCGTACTGCCAGGGTCCGCCGCTGCGGTAGGCATTGGCGTAGGCGGCGAAGTGGGTGGACTTGACCGCCTGGGCGCCCTGGTTGTCCATCTTCAGCCAGACCTTGATCACGCCGCCCGAGCCGTACTCGATGTGGTCGAGGTTGCCGTTGGGCTGGTACGGCAGGGCGCGGGCCGGGCGGGTGCCGGCCTCCTGCGCGGGCAGCGCGTTGCCGCTGGGCGAGGGGTTGGCCAGCGGGCCGCAGGTCGCCAGGCCGATGGTCTGCGAGGTGTCGGGCAGCGTCGGCATGCCGTACACGGGGTTGGCGAAGTCGAAGACCGAGGTGAGGTCGCCACAGATCGTGCGGCGCCACGTGCTGATGTTGGGGCATCTGGCGGCCTTGCCGAGGGCGGCGGTCCACACCTCCAGGAAGCGCAGCACCGAGGTGTGGTCGAAGGTCTCCGAGTTGACCCAGCCGCCGCGGCTCCAGGGGGAGATGGCGATCAGCGGGACGCGGAAGCCGAGGCCGATGTTGGTGGAGTTGTAGAACTCGTCGGTGCTGCCGGAGGGCGCGGCCGGCGGCGGGACGTGGTCGAAGAAGCCGTCGTTCTCGTCGTAGTTGAGCAGGAGGACGGTGGAGTCGAACACGTCGGGGTCCGCGTTCAGGGCGTCCATCACCATGTGGACGAAGTGCGCGCCGTCCTCGGGGGTGGCATAGGGGTGCTCGGAGGACTGCTGGTCGGCGACGATCCAGGAGACCTGGGGGAGGGTGCCGGCCAGCACGTCGCTCTTGATGGCGAGCGCGATGTCGTCCGGGGTCCTGCCGGTGACGGCGGGGACCGAGCCCATGCCCTTGACGGCGAGCGGGCTGCCGGCCGCGGCACCGGTGAACTGGCTGAAGTAGGCCAGGGCGTTGTCGCCGAAGTTGTCGTTGGCGTTCTGGTAGACCTTCCAGCTGACGCCGGCGCTCTCCAGCGCCTCGGCGTAGGTCTGCCAGCGCAGGTTGGACTCGGAGCCGCCGTCGTAGGCCGGGCCGCCGGCGGTGCCGGACGGGTCGATCCAGCCCGACCAGTGGTAGGTGCGGTTGGGGCCGGTCGCGCTCAGGACCGAGCAGTGGTAGGCGTCGCAGATGGTCCAGTTGTCGGCGAGCGCGTAGTGGAACGGGATGTCGGCGCGCTGCAGGTACCCGAGGGTGCGGACGGTGCCCTTGGCGGACACCCAGGCGTCCATCTTGCCGCCGTTCCACGCCTTGTGCTGGTCGGACCAGGCGTGCGACAGGTCGCCGTTGCACTGGGCCAGGGTCTCCGGGTTGCCGGTGGCGCCCGAGGGGTTGAAGGCCCACGGGTACTGCCGGGCGAACAGGCCGTTGGGCTGGTTGAAGACGCTGTAGCCGCCGGAGATCTGGATGGCGGCCTTGTCGCCGAAGCCGCGGACGCCCTTGAGGGTGCCGAAGTAGTGGTCGAAGCTGCGGTTCTCCTGCATCAGGATCACCACGTGCCGGACGTCGGTGATGGTGCCCGTGGTGGTGAGCGTGGTGGTGGAGGCGGCGCCCGGGGTGGCCCCCGCGGCACCGGCTCCGGCACCGGCCGCCGCGAGACCGGCCGCGGCCGCTCCGGACAGCGTCACGAACTTCCTACGACTCAACTCGGCCATCAGCCCGGCCCGTCCCTTCACTGGCGATGTCGCCCTGTCTGTTCGGACCGGGCACAAGTCGGGGCTCATCGATCGCGGAGCAGTCTCCACCGCGCTCGGAGCGGCCCACCAGATGCGCGCGACAGGTTTGGCTGACTGTTCGGCAGGGCGTCACCGAGCGACGCGGGGCTGAACGTCCGGAGGACCGGCCGGGAAGGGATCGGGGTGGCTCAGCGGTCCTGGACGGTGATGCCCAGGGCGTGGGCGAACTGCGGTGCCAGCTCCAGCAGTTGGTGCGAGTTGATGATCGCGCCGCGCAACCCCAGGTGGCCGTCGGGCAGGCCGAGGCGGGCGGCGCCGCGCAGGTCCGTCCCGGTCAGCGCGGCCCCGCGCAGGCGGACCTCCTCCAGCGTCGAGCCGGGGAAGGACACCTGGGTGAGCTTCGCGTCGGCGAAGTCCACGTCGCGCAGCAGGCAGTCCTCGAAGACGACGTCCCGCAGGACGGCCGCCCGCAGGTTGACCGCCTCCAGCTTGCAGCCGCGGAACACCACCCGGCGCAGCGCCGAGCCGTGCGCGGCGATCCCGGCCAGCACCCCGCCGACGAACGCGCTGTCCTGCCACTCGCCGTCGCTCAGGTCGCAGGCCACCCAGCGGCCGGACTGCGCCCAGACGTCGGTGAACCGGGCCTGGCGCAGCTTGACGCCGCTGAACGCCACGCCGGTGAGCGCGCACTCCAGGAACGTCGCCCCGGCGGCCGACTGGTCGGTGTACTCGCCGCCGTCGAAGTGCACGGTGTCGTAGCGCTCGTCGGCACGCAGTGGCCCGGCGTGCGGGCGGAGCAGGCCGGCGAAGCGCAGGTCGGCGAGGCGGTCGGGGAAGTCGGGCACGTTGGGGGCGGTGTTCGGCACGGGGGTGGCACCTCGCGGGTCGGGCGGACGGCGTCTCGTCCGCATGCTCGCACGCGCCACCGACAGGACCCGGGAGCGCCCGGCCGCAGCCCACGGCGGCCGGGCACTCCCGGGGGGCGGTCAGCCGCGCGCCCAGAGGGAGTTGACCCGGCTGCGCTCGGCGCCGTTCGGGTAGGGGTTGGTGCAGGACGTGCCCGGCCCGCCGCCGGACATCAGCTCGCTGCACGGGCCCGAGTAGTGGTCGGGCAGGCCGAGCACGTGCCCGGTCTCGTGGGCCGTCACCCGCAGCGAGTTGTACTGCCGGTTCTGCTGGTAGTCGAGGAAGACGTACCCGCGCCCGTGGCCGTCGGTGCTGGCGTACGAGCCGCGCGGGTCGTTGCCCTCGTAGTAGCGGAAGTCGGCGGCCGAGCCGGCGCGCAGCTGGACGTTGCCCACCGAGCCGTTCCAGATCTGGGCGGCCTGGGATATCTGGGTGCGGAACGACGGGGCGCTGCTGGCGTCGTAGGTGACGACGACGGTCGCGAGGCTCGGGTCGGCGGCCTGCTTGGCCTTGGCGGAGGCCATGACGGCCTGGAAGAACGCCTGGTTGTCGGCCGCTTCGGCGGCCGAACCGGCGTACGCCGAGCCGGCGGACGCGGAGGCGGTGTAGCCGGAGGCCGCCTGGGCGGCGGGCGCGGCGACGGCCGTCCCGGGCAGGGCGGCGAGGCCCGCGGCGAGCGCCAGGCCGAGGGCTGCGGACAGCACGGATCGAGACATGTGGGGGCTCCGATTCCTGCGGTGCGTGGCCGGTGGGGGCCGGCCGTGGGGGGCACCTGGTGAACGGGTGATGTCCACCGAGCTTCGGACAGCACGGCGGCGGGGCGGATGATGTCAACCCGCGATAGCTCCGTCCAATACCCCGTGTTTTCCCGGCTTTTGAATCACCTTTGGCTCGACTTGACCTCTTCGGTCCCCTGGCATTCCGCTCCCCCGGCGATTAGGCTCCGCCCAGGGAAGCAACCGAGCGGCGGGCCGCCCGTTTCCGGCCGGACGGCCCGCCGCACCCCGCTCGGGTGCTACTCCGCGCCGTTGGCCCACAGCGCGTCGACCTGGCCGCTCTCGCTGCCGTCCGGGTAGGGGTTGGTGCAGGACGGGCCGGGCCCGCCGCCGGACATCAGCTCGCTGCACGGGCCCGAGTAGTGGTCGGGCAGGCCGAGCACGTGCCCGGTCTCGTGCGCGGTGACGCGCAGGGAGCTGTACTGCTGGTTCTGCTGGTAGTCGAGGAAGACGTACCCGTGGCCGTGGCCGTCGGTGCTGGCGTACGAGCCGCGCGGGTCGTTGCCCTCGTAGTAGGAGAAGTCGCCCTGGCCGTTGCTCTCCTGGAGCTGGACGTTGTGCACCGAGCCGTTCCAGATCTGTGCGGCCTGGGATATCTGACCGGTGAAGGACGGTGCGTTGCCCGTGTCGTAGGTGACGGTGACGGTCAGCAGCCACGGGTTGGCGGCGTGCTTGGCCTTGGCGGAGGCCATGACGGCCTGGAAGAACGCCTGGTTGTCGGCGGCCTCGGCGGCCGAACCGGCGTACGCCGAACCGGCCGTGGGCAGGTAGCCCGCGACGCTCGCGGCGGGTGCGGCGGGTGCGGCGGGTGCGGCGGGTGCGGCGACGGCCGTCCCGGGCAGGGCGGCGAGGCCCGCGGCGAGCACGGCGCCGAGGGCTGCGGACAGCACGGATCGAGACATGTGGGGGCTCCGAATCGCGAAACGCCCGACCGCCGGTGCCGGTTGGGGGCCGGCGGCGGCGGGCGGAATGTGGGGGCGCCCCCGGCGTGCGGCCGGAGGCGGGAATCGCTGCCCCAGATTCCCCCCGGGCACGGCCGTCGCGGATGATGTCAACCGGCGATAACGCCGGTGAATACCGGTGGGCGCCCGCCGTGTTGATTCGTGTCATGTCCTTGGCGAGATGGGTCGTGGGCGTCTATGCTCCCGACGTGGAGCTCGACGTGAGACACCTGCGGGTGCTGTGCGCGATCGCCGACACCGGCAGCCTCCGCAAGGCGGCGCTCCGGCTCGGCATGACCCAGCCCTCCCTCACCACCCAGCTGCACCGGATCGAACGGGCCATCGGCGGCACCCTGTTCACCCGCGAGCAGACCGGCAGCCGGCCCACCGCGCTCGGCCACTCCGTGCTGTCCCGGGCCCGGCCGGTGATCACCGAGATGGCGGCGCTGGTCGCCGCCGCGCGCCAGGAGGCCCGGGAGTCGGCCGGTCCCGGCAGCCGGCGGCGGCTGCGCATCGGCAGCGTCGGCAGCCGGGCGGTGGCGGCCTGGCTGCGCCGCGTCCACGAGCGGCTGCCGGACACGGACACCACCATCCACGTGGACGTCTCCGCGAGCGCCCTGCTGCGGATGGTCGCCGCCGACCAGCTCGACGTCGCCTTCGTGTACGAGAGCGAGGGCTTCCCGCTGCGCGTGCCCCCGGACGCCGAGCACCGGGTCCTGATGGCCCGCGAGCCGCAGTTCGTCGCGCTCGCCGCCGATCACCCGGCCGCCGCCCGCCCGGTCGTCCACCTCGCCGACCTCGCCGACGACACCTGGATGGTGGACCCGACCGCCGACCACGAGTACGCGGCGATGCGCCGGGTGTTCAGCGAGGCCGGCCTCAACCCCCGCGTGGTACAGGTCCGGGACAACACCACCGCCGCCGAACTGGTCGCCTCCGGCGAGGCCGTGCGCCCGTGCCAGCCGACGTCCCTGCCCGGACCCGGGACGGTCATGCGCCCGGTCCACGGCGATCCGCTCGCCGTCCGCCTGCTGCTCGCGTGGCGGCCGTGCTCGCTCGCCCCCTCAGCCCTGGAGGCGCTGTACGGCGAGCTGCGGGCCGCCTACCTGGACCTCGCCAAGGTCAACCCGGCCTACCTGGCCTGGCTCGCCCGGCACGAACCGGTGCTGCTCGGGCCGCGCCCGGAGGCCGCTCACGCCTCCCTGGCGTGCATCGCGACCCCCACGGCCACCATCGCCGCGCACACCAGGCCGGCCGCCAGGACGCCGGAGTCGCCGAACGCCGTGCACGCCAGCACCACCACCGCGCCCACCGGCCCCAGTGCCTGCGCGGCGCCGGTCTTGGTGTGCCGCGAGTGCAGCAGCCAGACGGTGAACAGGTAGACGGCCGTCGGCACGGTGACCGCCCCGGTCGCCGCCGTCGCGGAGATCTCCGCCTTGTGCACGGCCGACTCCACCGCGACCTCGAGCCCGGCGCCGATCGCCGCCGCCGCGGCGAACACCACGTAGTGGCCGTAACCCCACGCGAAGGCCTGCCGGTTGGAGCGCAGGTGCTCGTGCACCGGCCGGGCGAAGTAGATCCACCAGGCCGAGAAGCAGATCAGCAGCCCGCCGATCGCCACCGGCACCAGCCGCCCCAGCTCCTCGTGCTCGTCGACCGCCGACTGCACCGCGACCGTCGCCGCCGCGACCGTCTCGCCGAGCACGATCAGGGTGAAGAGCCCGTACCGCTCGGCGATGTGGTGCGGGTGCCAGCTGGTCTGCATCCGCAGCTCGGCCCAGACCGGCACGGCCAGCTCGGCCAGCACGCCGAGCGCCACGACGAACGGCCGGACGCCCTGCGGCAGGAGCAGCACCACCACCCACCCCACCTGGCACACCGTGATCCCCAGCGCGTACCGCAGGGCCACCCCGCGCGCCGGCCCCTCCTCACTGCGCGCCGCGCGCAGCCACTGGGTGACCATCGCCAGGCGCATCACCACGTAGCCGGTCACCGCGAGGACGAGGTCCTGGGCCTCGAAGAGCCTCGGCACGCCGGCCGCGAGGATCAGGACGCCGGCGATCTGCACCAACGTGGTGACGCGGTACGGCACGTCGTCGCAGTCGTACGCGGACGCGAACCAGGTGAAGTTCATCCACGCCCACCAGATCGCGAAGAACGCGAGCGCGAAGCCCCGCAGGCCCTCGCCGTAGTGCCCGGCCGCGAGGGAGTGGGCGAGCTCGCGGCCGGCCTGGCCGACCGCCACGACGAAGCAGAGGTCGAAGAACAGCTCCAGCGGCGTGGCGACCCGGTGGCGCTCGTTGCGGTCGCGCGGGACCATCCGGCGCACCGGGGGCGGGTCGGTGGGGTGGGGGTGGGGCACTGCGGCGGAATCGCTGGTCATCGCGCTGCTCCGGGACGGGGGCGGACGGCTGGACTGTCCCGCGCATCCTGGCAGCGGGCCGGGGCCGGCGCACGCACCGGCGCGGACCGGCGGACGTCGGCTTCGCCCCTTTTCCTCCGCCCCTATTCCTCCGCCCCTTTCCCCTTGACGTCAGCACCAGTTGACGCCCCGGTGCGCGAACCGGGTGACAGCGCGACGGGTTTCCGGGCGCGCCCGCGCCGTACCGGCCGAGCCGCCGGACCGGCCCGCTACATTCGTCCCGATTGGAAAGCGAGCGCGGGCCCAGCGGGGCCCCACGACACGGGCGGCCTGCGGGCAACGCGGAAGGTCAAGGCCGGTGGCAGGACGACGGGGGTGGCGAGTCCGTCCCACCCGTGTCCGCACCACCGGCCTCGTGATCACCGCGCTGCTCGCCAGCGCCTGCCCGCGGTCGGCAGCCGCCCGGTCCCGCGCGGCAGGGCCTACTTCGCCCAGCCGACCTTCGCGTAGTCGGTGCTCGCCAGGCCGAACGCGCCGTAGTTGGCCAGCCCCTTGCGCGCCGCGACCACCGTGGGCCGCTGGTACAGCTCGACGGTGTGGCCGAGCTCCCAGATCTTGGCGTCCGCCTGGTTGTAGTACTTCGCGGCCTCCACCGGATCGATCGTCCCGGCCGCCTTCTTCAGCAGCGCGTCGATCTCGGGGGTGCCGAGCTTCGAGAAGTTGCCGAAGACGTTGTCGCCCTCCGGCAGGCGGAAGTTGGTCAGGCTCTGGGACAGGGGGAACGAGTCGGTGTTGCGCCAGCTCGCGAGGTCGAACTTGCCCACGTCGATGTACTTGGTGAAGAAGTCGTTCTTCGCGACCTTGTCGAGGTCGACCTTGACCCCGGCCTGCAGCCACATCGCCGCGGCCGCGGTGTACAGGTCGATCTGCGCCTGCGGGCTGGAGTCGTTGAACACGAAGTGCAGTTCGAGCGACTGCCCGTCCTTGGTGCGCGGCTGGCCGCTGCCCGCCTCCTTCCAGCCGGCGTCGTCCAGGAGCTTCTTCGCCGCCGCCAGGTCGAACTTCGCCCAGTCGCCCGAGTTGTCCTGGTAACCGGCCTGGTTGGGCATGAAGATGTGGTTGCCGAGCGGCTTGAACTGCACCGGCACGCCGTTGTTGGCGATCTTGATCAGCGCGTCGCGGTCGATCGCCTTGCCCAGCGCCTGGCGCACCTTCTGGTCGGCCAGCGCACCCCCGCCGCCGAAGGAGATGTGCACCTCGTCCCACGGGCTGGCGGTGCGGATCACCGTGTCCTTGTTGTCCTTGAGCTGGCCGTAGGCGGTCGCGGTGCCGGCCGTCGCGAAGTCGATCTCGTTGTTGAGGAACGCCTGGGTGGTCGCCGCCTGGTCCATCACCCGGAAGGTGACCTTGTCCAGCTTGGGCTTGGTGCCCCACCACGCCGGATCCGGGACGAGGCTGATCGTCTGGGCCGTCTTGTCCGCGACGCCGAGCTTCAACGGGCCGGCGGTGATCGGGATCTTCTCGATCCAGGCCTTGTTGAAGTCGTCCGCGGTGGAGATCCCGGCGGCCGGGATCAACGGCCGGAACAGGTTCTGCCAGTCCGCGTACGGCGTCGAGAAGGTGACCTTGACCTCGGAGGCGTCGGCGCCCTGCTCGACGCCGGAGATCAGCTCGTAGCCGGCCGAGTCGGCGATGTTGTAGCCGTCCTTCTTGCCGTTGCTGGCCTCCCAGTCGGCCTTGAAGTCCAGGTAGCTCAGCGCCTTGCCGTCCGACCACCTGGCCTTCGGGTTGAGCTTGTAGGTGATCACCTGCGGCGAGGTCGAGGTGACCTTGGCCTCCGTCAGGTAGTCAGGGTCCGCCTGGAAGGTGCCGGAGGCGTCGGTGGTGAAGAGGTTCGGCTCCAGGTCGCGCATGATGTCCACCGCGTCGCCGTAGCGGCCGTCCACCTGGAACGGGTTCCACTGGGTGATCCACTGGTAGAGCGGGAAGCGCACCTCCCCGCCGTCCTTGATCGCGTCCGCCGCCAGGGGGTTGATGTCGTTCGAGTCCTGCTTCGGCGGCTCGCTCTTGGCCGCGGTGTCGGCCGACCCCCCGCCACCCGAGGTGCACGAGGTCACCGCCAGCGCGACGGCTATCGCGAGGGCGGTGGCCCGGCCGAAGCGGCGGGCCGTGGTGACAGCGTCCATGGGGGTCCCCCTGGTGAAGTTCGTCGGGAAAAGGGACGGGAGTTGTGCCGCGCGAGGTGTGGCGGGGCTTGAGTGTGGGCAGCCAAGTCGGCACCGGGCCAGCAGAACGTAACAGCCGATCACTTCCACGACCAGAGGCAGGAGTTCACGTCTGATCCAAAAGTCACACGCGGCAACGCTCCCGCAACACGGCGGCCGCACGCCGCTGGAACACTCTGACCTGCTGCTTCCCGACAGCCCGTGAAACGGCCCCCACCCGGGCCACCGACCGAAGGCCACCACCCGATGCCCACCAGACGCGTCGGCCCCGCCCCCACCCAGGGCGGCCGTTGATGCTCCGCTACCTCGCGAAGCGGCTGAGCTACTACGCCGTCCTACTCGTCGCCGCCGTGTTCCTGGCGTACGCGATATCCGCGACCGCCCTCCAGCCGCGCACCTACTTCGAGGCCAAGGTCCCCCGGCCGTCCGCCGAATCGGTCGAGCACCAGCTCACCGCCCTCAACCTGAACGACCGCACCCCGGTGGTCGTGCGCTTCGGCCACTGGGCCGACGGCCTGGTCCACGGCGACCTCGGCCGGACCATCCACGACACCCCGGTGACGGACGACTTCGGCCGTCGGATCTGGGTCTCGCTGCGGCTGCTGCTGATCGGCAGCCTGCTGGGCATGGTGCTCGGCGTCGCGGTCGGCGCCTGGAGCGCCGTGCGGCAGTACCGGATATCCGACCGGCTGCTGACCCTGCTCTCCTTCGTCCTCCTCTCCACCCCGGTCTTCCTGGTCGCCCTCTTCCTCAAGAACGGCGCCATCGCCGCCAAGGACGCGGCCGGCCACGAGGTCGTCCCGTTCACCGGCTACGAGACCCCCGGACTCACCGGCGGTATCGGCGCCCACCTCTCCGACTGGGCGCTCCACCTCCTGCTGCCGACCATGTCGCTCGCGCTGTACGGCCTCGCCACCTACAGCCGCTACCAGCGCGGCATCATGCTCGACGTGCTCGGCTCGGACTACCTGCGCACCGCCGAGGCCAAGGGCCTCACCCGCGGCCGGGCCCTGCTCAAGCACGGGCTGCGCACCGCCGTGATCCCGATGTCGACGATGTTCGCCTACAGCTTCCTCGGCATCTTCACCGGCGCGGTGTTCACCGAGACGATCTTCGGCTGGCACGGCATGGGCGAGTGGCTGATCCTGGCCATCAACGAACAGGACGTCAACTCGGTCGTCGCGGTCAACCTGTTCACCGCGCTCGTCGTCCTCGCCTCCGGCTTCCTCGCCGACACCCTGCACGCCGCCCTCGACCCGCGCGTGCGGTCCTGACCGGAGGTGACCCAGATGACCACCGTCGTCGCCGAACCGGCCGACCCCCTCGCCCCGGCACCCGCGCCCCGCGGCTCCGGCCGCGCCCGGCTCGTCCTCACCCGGCTGCTCGCCGCCCGCGGGGCGCTCGCCGGGGGCGTCCTCGTCCTGCTGCTGTTCGCGCTCGCCTTCGGCGGGCCGTACCTGACGCCGTGGGACTACGCCGCCCCCGACTTCACCGCCCTGCACCAACCGCCCTCCGCCCAGCACTGGTTCGGCACCAACGGGATCGGCCAGGACGTCTTCGCCCAGTCCGTCCGCGGCCTGCAGAAGTCACTGATCATCGGCCTGCTGGTGGCGCTCTTCTCCACCGTGCTCGCCTCGCTGGTCGGCGCGTGCGCCGGCTACTTCGGCGGCTGGGCCGACCGCTGCCTGATGTTCGTCGTGGACCTGCTGCTGGTCTTCCCCAGCTTCCTGATCATCACGATCGTCTCGCCCCGGCTGAAGAGCACCGGCTGGATCGCCTTCGTGCTGCTGCTCGCCCTGTTCAACTGGATGATCACCGCCCGGGTGGTCCGGTCCATGACGCTCTCCCTGCGCGAGCGCGAATTCGTCCGCGCCGCGCGCTTCATGGGCGTCCGGCCGCTGCGGATCATCCTGCGGCACGTCCTGCCGAACGTCGCCTCCTTCCTCATCATCGACGCCACCATCGCCGTCGGCGGCGCCGTCATGAGCGAGACCGCGCTCTCCTACTTCGGCTTCGGCGTCAAACCGCCGGACGTCTCGCTCGGCACCCTGCTCGCGGCCGGCACCAGCGAAGCGCCGGTGTTCCCCTGGCTCTTCTACTTCCCGGCCGCGCTGCTGGTGCTGTTCGTCCTCGCCGTCAACCTCGTCGGCGACGGGCTGCGCGACGCCCTCGACCCCACCGCCGCGGGCACGCCCCGCCGCCGCGCCCGCAGGAAGAAGCCGTGACCACCGCCGTGACCACCACCGCCGCGACCGCCGTCGAAACGCCCCTGCTCGACGTCCGCGACCTACACGTCGACTTCGCCGGGCCGCAGGGCCCGGTCCCGGCCGTGCGCGGGGTCGACCTCACCCTGCGGCGCGGCGAAACCCTCGGCATCGTCGGCGAGTCCGGCTCCGGGAAGTCCGTCACCGCGCTGTCCGTCCTCGGGCTGCTGCCCGGCACCGCCGAGGTCCGGGGCTCGGTGCGACTGGACGGGCGCGAGCTGGTCGGGCTGCCCGGCCGGGAGCTCGCCTCGATCCGCGGCCGGCGGATCGCCATGGTCTTCCAGGACCCGCTCTCCGCCTTCACGCCGGTCTACCGGATCGGAGACCAGATCGCCGAGACGATCCGCATCCACCAGAAGACCGACAAGGCCGCCGCCCGCCGCCGCGCCGCCGAACTCCTCGACCTCGTCGGCATCCCGGCCCCCGACCGCGCCCTCGACAGCTTCCCGCACGAGTTCTCCGGCGGCATGCGCCAGCGCGCGATGATCGCCATGGCGATCGCCAACGACCCGGACATCCTGCTGGCCGACGAACCCACCACCGCCCTGGACGTCACCATCCAGGCCCAGGTGCTCGACGTGCTGCGCACCGCCCAGCGGGAGACCGGCGCCGCCCTGGTGCTGGTCAGCCACGACCTCGGGGTGATCGCCGGCACGGCCGACCGGGTCGCGGTGATGTACGCGGGCCGGGTGGTCGAAACGGCCGGCGTGGACGAGCTGTTCGCGGCCCCGCGCCACCCGTACACGCTCGGCCTGATCGGCGCGGTGCCCCGGCTCGACGGCCGCGGCGGGCCGCTCGTCCCGATCCCCGGCAGCCCGGCGCCGCTGGCCGACCTGCCGCCCGGCTGCCCGTTCGCCGCGCGCTGCCCGCTCGCCGAACCGCGCTGCTCGGCGGCGGAGCCGGAACTGCTCGGGGAAGGCGGCCACGCGGCGGCCTGCGTGCGCTCGGCGGAGCTGGCCGAGCAGCGGCCCGCACCGGCCGACGTGTACCCCGTGCCGGAGGTGCCCGCCCCCGCCGTGACCGGGGCACGCGACACCCGGGCGCAGGTACTGGCGGTCAGCGGGCTCGGCAAAACGTTTCCGCTCCTCAAGGGCACGGTGTTCAAGCGCCGCGTCGGCGAGGTCTACGCCGTGGACGGCGTCGACCTGGACATCCGCGAGGGCGAAACCCTCGGTCTGGTCGGCGAGTCCGGCTCCGGCAAGTCCACGACGCTCTTCGAACTGCTCGACCTCGCCGCACCCCAGGCCGGCCGCATCGACGTCCTCGGCCAGGACACCTCCCGGCTCACCCGCGCCGACGCCCACCGTCTCCGGGCACAGCTGCAGATCGTCTTCCAGGACCCGATGGCCAGCCTCGACCCCCGGATGCCGGTCGGCGACATCATCGCCGAACCCCTGCGCGCCCAGCGCGCCGCCCGCGACGAGATCGCCCGCCGGGTGCCCGAACTGCTGCGCCAGGTCGGCCTCGCCCCGGAGCACGCCGACCGCTACCCGCACCAGTTCTCCGGCGGGCAGCGCCAACGGATCTCCATCGCGCGCGCCCTGGCCGTCCGCCCGAAGCTGCTCGTCCTGGACGAACCGGTCTCCGCGCTCGACGTCTCCATCCAGGCCGGGATCCTCAACCTGCTGCAGTCGCTCAAGGCCGAACTGGGCCTGTCCTACCTGTTCGTCTCGCACGACCTCTCGGTCATCCGGTACCTCGCCGACCGCGTCAGCGTGATGTACCTCGGGCGGACGGTCGAGCAGGGCGACGTCGCCGCCGTCTTCGACCGCCCCCGCCACCCGTACACCCGCGCGCTGCTGTCCGCCGTCCCGCTGCCCGACCCGGCCGCCGAGCGCGCCCGGGACCGGATCCTCCTCGCGGGCGATCCGCCCTCCCCCACCCGCCGACACGCCGGCTGCCCCTTCCGCACGCGCTGCGCGGTCTACGCCGGGCTCGCGGAGCCCGGGGCGCGCACGCGCTGCGAGGGGGAGAAGCCGGCGCTCGCGGGGGACGGGCACCAGGCGGCCTGCCACTTCCCGGAGGCCGGCTGAGGACTCGCGCCCTCCTGTCACCCGGAGCGATCGGCCGAATACGATTCGGCGGATCCTCCCGGTCCCGTGTAATGTCTTCCGCGTCAGCAGGCGCCGCTAGCTCAGTTGGTTAGAGCAGCTGACTCTTAATCAGCGGGTCCGGGGTTCGAGTCCCTGGCGGCGCACAGACAGCCGGAAGGCCCCTCGCGAAAGCGAGGGGCCTTCCGGCGTTTCCGCCGTCGGTGTTGCGGCTGCGGGTGTTGCGGCCGTCGGTGTTGCGGCCGCTGAGGTGCTGCCGGCAGGTTCAGCGGGTGTCGAGGATCGCCGAGGCGACCGCGTCCGGACGGTCGAACATCACCAGGTGCCCGGCCGGGGCGGTGGTGCGGAAGTCCGCACCGAGCAGGGCGGCGAGCTCCCGCTGCTCGGCCAGCCAGGCCTCCGTCCGCCGGGAGCGCAGTCCGTCGTCGGCGGCGAGCACCGTGACCGGCAGGCCCTCGGGCAGGCCCCGGGTGCGGCGCAGCCCGTCGAGCTCGGCGGCGACGTCGAGGTAGCGGGCGTTCTCCCGGAGCAGCGCGCGCAGCGCCCGGCCGGTGCGGTAGCAGTGCCGGACGAGGTCCGGCGGGGCCAGGTCCTCGCGGCGGACGGTGGTGAGGCGGGCGGTCAGCCGCCGGGCGGCCGGGCCGAGCAGGTACGGCACGGCGAGGGCGGTGGCGGCGCCCGCGGCGCCCCGCGCGGCGAGGTCGCGCAGCCCGGGGGCGGGCAGCGGCCGGGGCGCCGGTTCGACGCTGCTGTCGACGAGGACGAGTCCGCCCGCCCGCTGGGGGTGCAGGCGGGCGAAGGCCTCCACGTGGAAGCCGGCCAGCGAGTGCCCGGCGAGCGTGCACGGCTCGCGCAGCCCGAGGGCGTCCAGCACGGCCCGGATGCGCCCGGCCTCGCCGGCCGCCGTGGGGGCGGGCCGACCGGTGGCGGGCTCGGGGGCGCTCAGGCCGTAGCCGGGCCGGTCGAAGCGGACGACGGTGCGGTAGGGGGCGAGGAAGGGGACGACGAGGTCCCAGTCGAACCAGCTGCTGCCGAGGCCGCCGGTGAGCACGCAGACCGGGCCCTCGCCCTCGGTGCGCACGTGCAGCGGGACGCCGTCGATGCGCAGGAACGCCGCCCGGTCGACTGCGGGGTCGGCCGCCGCCGTCACACCGGCTCCCGGTCCGACCGGCTCTGGAGCGCGGCGGCCACGGCGCGCGGCGGCTCCCTGTGGGCACCCTCCCGGAACAGGCTCCACGCGAGGACGCCCAGCCAGAGCGCGACCAGCAGCACCTGGAGCCGCTGGCCGGCTCCGAGCGCCCAGGTGCCGCGTCCGGTCTGGAAGGCGCCGATCGCGGCGAGGCTCCAGGTGGTCGCGAGCAGCTCGGCGCCGAGCAGCCAGGGCCCGTACCGGCGCACCGGCGGCCACCATCCGTAGCGGCGCGCGGCCACGGTGAGCGCCGCGAGCCCGGCGAGCGCGCCGATCATGGCGAGGCTGCTGGTGACGGCGTGCGCGGTGTGGGTGGCGGGCACGAGCCCGGCCGTCTCGCGGGCGGCGCACTCCTCGTCGCTCGTGGGGGTGCAGCTGAGCGGGAGCCGGGAGTCGGCGGCGGTCGCCGCGCCGAACAGGGCCAGGGCCGACCAGCCCGCGAGCGCCCAGCCGTGGCGGGGCCGCCGGGTGGCGGTTCGGCCGACCGGATCGACGGGAGCGGCGCCGACCAGCGCGGCGCCGGCCGCCGCGAGGACGGCCAGGCCGGCGACCAGGTCCGTGGCCCGGAAGACCCCGCCCAGCGGCTGGTCCGCCGCGGCGAGTTCGCTGATGTACGCCTGGACCGGGTCGAGGCCGGTGCTCAGGACGACCTCCAGCACCCAGGCGGTGTACGCCACGGCGCTGATCAGCAGCAGGACGGCGACGGCTCCGCGGGCGCGCGGACGTCCGGTGGGGCTGGGCACGTTTCCACCCTAACCGCGCCCGAACTCCACCCCAACCGGGAGGAAACGGGCACTCCTGGGCACCCATGGCCCGACGTGGTTCGAGGCACCCGTCCGGACCGTGTATTGTTTTCCGGGTCAGCAGGCGCCGCTAGCTCAGTTGGTTAGAGCAGCTGACTCTTAATCAGCGGGTCCGGGGTTCGAGTCCCTGGCGGCGCACAGACAGTGGGGAGCCCCTCGCAGCAGCGAGGGGCTCCCCAACTTTTTTGCCCATGGGGTCCGATTTGCGTGCGTTTTGGATGTGATGTCGGTCTCGATCGCCGCTCCGGAGGAGCCGATCGGCCCGTCCCGTTCGTCCTGGGCGGTAAACCGGAATCGGGACAAAGGTCCCCAACCACCGTTGTCCCCCGTCTGTGCAGGCTGGCCCGGTCCGCCCGCAGGAAAGGCCGCGCCTTGTCCAGAGATCCCCAGGGCGGCCGCCGCGTGCCGTCGATCCGGCCGGTCGAGCGGCTGAAGCGCGCCGACCACGTCCCCGGCGGCCCCGTGCCCGGCGGCGCCCTGATGAGCGGGCCGATGGACGCCGGCTCCGCGGGCGGCGGCAAGGCCGGCAAGAAGCGCCGGCCCAAGCGCACCGGCTGGCGCCGGCTGATACCGACCTGGCGGATGACGCTGCTCGGCGTCGCCGCCTCGATCCTCCTCGGCGTCGGGCTGTTCGCGCTCGGCGTCGCGCTCGTCAAGGTCCCGGACGCGCACGCCGCGGCCACCGCCCAGAGCAACACCTGGCTCTACGCGGACGGCTCGGTGATCACCCGCACCGGCCAGACCAACCGGCAGAACGTCGGCCTGGACAAGGTCTCCCCCGCGGCCCAGCACGCCGCGCTGGCCGCCGAGGACCGCAACTTCTACCACGAGGGCGCGATCAACGTGCAGGGCCTGGCCCGCGCCGCGATCAACACCGCCAAGGGCGAGGGCACCCAGGGCGGCTCCACGATCACCCAGCAGTACGTGAAGAACACGTACCTGAACCAGAAGCAGTCCGTCACCCGCAAGGTGAAGGAGCTCTTCATCGCCATCAAGGTGGACGCGACCGAGAGCAAGGACGACGTCCTCTCCGGTTACCTGAACACCTCCTACTACGGCCGCGGCGCCTACGGCATCCAGGCCGCCGCCCAGGCGTACTTCGGCATCGACGCCTCGGCGCTCACCCCGGCCCAGGGCGCCTACCTGGCCACCCTGCTCAACGCGCCGAGCGCCTACGACGTGGCCACCGCGACCACGGCGGGCAAGCAGAACGCGGTCAACCGCTGGAACTACGTCATGGACGGCATGGTCAAGGAGGGCTGGCTCACCGCCGACGAGCGGGCCAGGACCGCCTTCCCCGACGTCCGCGACCCGCAGCCCAACCTCGGCCTGTCCGGCCAGTCCGGCTACCTGGTGGACGCGGCCACCCAGTACCTCACCTCCAGCGGGATCATCAGCGACAACGAGCTGGCCAAGGGCGGCTACACGATCAAGCTGAGCATCGACCCGACCCGCCAGAAGGCGCTGCAGGACGCCGTCCAGGCGCAGCTGCACGACACCCTGAACCCGGACAAGCGCAAGAAGGACGCGGCCGCCCAGGCCGGCGCCGCCTCGGTGGACCCGAAGACCGGCGCGGTCGTCGCCCTCTACGGCGGCGTCGACTACATCAAGCACTACGTCGACAACGCGACCCGCCGCGACTACCAGGCCGGCTCGACCTTCAAGGCGATCGCGCTCGCGGCCGCGTTCGAGAACGACGCCAAGACCCAGGACGGCCGGACCGTCACCCCGCGCACCGTCTACGACGGCACCAGCGGCCGCAAGGTCCGTGGCGGCAAGGGCACCCCGTACGCGCCGCCGAACGAGGGCGACAAGAGCTACGGCCAGATCTCCCTCCAGCAGGCCACCGACTGGTCGGTGAACTCGGCCTTCGCCCAGCTCGCCCAGGACACCGGCCTGCAGAAGGTCAAGGACACCGCCGTCGCGCTGGGCCTGCCCGGCAACACCCCGGGGCTCGACCCGGTGCCGTCCATCCCGCTGGGCGCAGCCACCCCGAGCGTGCTCGACATGGCCGGCGTGTACGCCACGCTCGACAACGGCGGCAAGCAGATCACGCCGTGGCTCGTGCAGTCGGTGGACCGCGAGGGCGAGGCCGTCCCGCTGCCCGCGCACAAGACCACCCAGGCGATCAGCGCGGACACCGCGAACCGGGTCACCTCGATGCTCCAGGGCGTCGTGAGCGACCCGGGCGGCACGGGTTTCCGGGCGAAGGCGCTGGGCCGGCCCACGGCCGGCAAGACCGGCACCACCGACGACCAGAAGTCGGTGTGGTTCGTCGGCTACACCCCCGAGCTCGTCACCTCGGTCGCGCTGTTCGGCCAGGACCCGGGCACCGGGGCACAGGTCAGCCTGAGCGGCGTCGGCGGCATCGACGGCGCGGCGGGCGGCCAGTACCCGGCACAGATCTGGACCAGTTACATGAAGGCCGCGCTCAAGGGCCAGCCCGTGAGCGACTTCCCGGACCCCTCGGACGGCGGCGACTCCGGCGCGGCCGACCTGCCGGCCTCCCCCGCCACGCCGTCCGGCACCCCGTCGACGGGCAGCGCCACCGGCAACCCGAACGGCGGCGCGACCGGCCAGCCGGGCGGCTCGAACGGCTCGCAGACCGGCGGGTCGAGCGGGTCCCAGAACGGCGGCTCCAACGGCTCCCAGAACGGCGGCTCGAACGGCTCCGACGGCTCGAACTCCGGCGGGAACACCGTGCCGACCGCGCCGCCCACGACGCAGCCGACCGCGGACCCGACGTCGAAGCCGACGACCAGGCCCACCACCCAGCCGACGCCGACCACGCAGCCGACGACCGGCCCGACGACGCAGCCCACCACCCAGCCCACGGGCGGGGCGGCCAACGGCGCAGCGGGGGCCGGGCCGGGGAACTGATCCCGGCCGGTCCTGTCCCACGGTCACCGCGCCCCGGGGTCCCGCCGGACCCCGGGGCGTCGCCGTGCACCCCTACTCCGTGGGGACGGGCGATGTGAACACTCCGCCGCGTACAGATACGGGCAGGACCAAATGTCGAAATGGCGCCTTACACAATCGGCGGTATGACTGTCACAATGCGTCGGTGCAACAATCGACGGCCTCGCCCGCCCGCCCCTCCGGACGAACCCTCGGCCTCGGCCTCGCGCTCGTCTCCGCCTGCGCCTTCGGCGGCTCCGGCACGGCCGCGAAGCCGCTGATCGAGGCCGGGCTCTCCCCGCTCCACGTCGTCTGGCTGCGGGTCACCGGCGCCGCCGTGGCCCTCCTGCCGATCGCCTACCGCCACCGCGACGCCGTGCTCCGGCGCCCCGGCCTGCTGATCGGCTTCGGCCTGCTCGCCGTCGCCGGCGTCCAGGCCTGCTACTTCGCGGCGATCTCCCGCATCCCGGTCGGCGTGGCCCTGCTCATCGAGTACCTCGGGCCGCCGCTGCTCATCGGCTACGTCAAGTTCGTCCAGCGCAAGCCGGTCAGCCGGGGCGCGGCGATCGGCGCCGCGGTCGCCGTGACCGGCCTCGCCTGCGTGGTGGAGGTCTGGAACGGCCTGAGCTTCGACGCGCTCGGCGTCCTGTTCGCGCTCGGCGCCGCCTGCTGCCAGGTCGGTTACTTCGTCCTGGCCGACGCCGGCCGCCGCGGCGAGCGGCCGGTCGACCCGATGGCCGTCAGCGCCTTCGGCCTGCTGATCGGCGCCGTCGTGCTCACCGTGGCGACCCGGCCCTGGGAGGCCGACTGGAGCCCGCTGGGCGGGAACGTCGTGATGAACGGGCACTCGCTGCCCGCGTTCCTCCCGGCCGCCTGGATGGTGCTGGTGGCGACCGTCCTCGCCTACCTGACCGGCGTCGTCGCCGTCGGGCACCTCTCGCCGCCGGTCGCCGGGGTGGTGGCCAACCTGGAGGCCGTCGTCGCCACCGTGCTGGCCTGGATCCTGCTCGGCGAGCACCTCGGGCTGCCGCAGCTCGCGGGCGGGCTGCTGGTGCTCGCCGGGGCGTTCGCGGCCCAGGCGAGCAAGCCGGCGGGGACGGTGGAGGCGGACGCCGTCGCGGTGGATGCCGTCGGGGGCGATCCCGTCGCCGGGGCGGTGGCGGCGGCGGCCGAGGCCGTCGGGGTCGAAGCAGCGGTGGACGCCGGGGAGCCGGCCGCCGCCGAGAGCGGGGTCAGCGGCCGACCCAGCCGAACCAGTCGAAGTGGTTGAGCGGCCACACCACGGCCGACACCGGCCCCACGACGTTGCCCACCGGCACCGCGCCGCCACCCGGGCCGCTGCGGTGGAAGCGGGAGTCCGCCGAGTCGCTGCGGTGGTCGCCCTCCACCCAGATGTGCCCGGCCGGTACCGTCACCGGCCCGAAGTCCAGGCCGGCGCAGGAGTCGTCCCCCGGGTGGAGGTACGGCTCGTCGACCTTCTTCCCGTTCACTGTGAGCGTGGTGCCGGTGCACCGTACGGTCTGGCCGCCGGTCGCGATCACCCGCTTGACCAGGTAGTTGTCGTCCTTCGGCGGCACCAGCCCGACGAAGCTCAGCACCGAGGTGAGCGCGTTGGTCACCGGGTTGCCGTCGACCGGCTGCGGCGGGAGCCAGTCGCCCGGGTCCTTGAACACCACCGGCTGCCCCGGCTCCGGCTCCCAGCCGGTCAGCGGCGCCAGCTTGTTCACCCCGACCCGGTCGCCGATCCGCAGCGTGTTCTCCATCGAGCCGGACGGGATGGTGAACACCTGGAGCAGACAGGTCTTGATCAGCAGTGCGAGCGTCAGCCCGACCGCGATCATCGCCGGGATCTCGATCCACCACGGCCGCGACGTGCGCCCCGCCCGCCGGGCCTTGCGGGCGCGTCCGCCACGGGCCCGGCGGCGGGCCTCGGCGCGACCGCCGGGGGCGGCGGAACTCCCGGCACGGCCCTCGGCCTCGCTCGGCGTTTCGGGCAGGTTCACCGCCATCGTCGCTGCTCCACCTCTCCGGCTGGGGAAACCTGCACGCTACGCCAACCGTGGAGCCTCACGAAATCCGGGCTTTAGCCGCCCCCGACACCCCCGGCGCCCCCGGCGGCCGGGGTCCCGGAACACGGATCCACCGGAGCGGAGCCTGCGGACACCGGGCTGAGCCCGGTGGTGCCGGGCCGTTCGGGCCGGCGACCCCCGGCGCGACCCCGGGCGCGGAGCCTCAGGCGCGGGCGATCGCCTCGTGGTGGCGGATGACCTCGGCGATGATGAAGTTCAGGAACTTCTCAGCGAAGACCGGGTCCAGCTTGGCCCCGGCGGCCAGCTCGCGCAGCCGCTTGATCTGGTCCCGCTCCCGCGCCGGATCGGCCGGCGGCAGCTTGTGCTCGGCCTTGAGCCGGCCGACCCGCTGGGTCGCCTTGAACCGCTCGGCCAGCATGTGGACCACCGCGGCGTCGATGTTGTCGATGCTCTCGCGCAGGCTGGTCAGCTCGGCGCGCACGGCGTCGTCCACCCCCTCGGGCAGAGCGGCGTCGGAGGTCGTGGGGTGGTCCGTCATCGCGGCGGCTCCCGGAAAGGCTGGTGGTGGAAACCCGGCCGTTCGGCAGCCGGGCTCGGGCCCGCGCCAATCTAACAGGGCCCCCGGCCCCGGTCCCCTCCATTGCGCCCGACCGTCCACGATCCGGACGGCGCACGCGCCACCGCACCCGGCCCCGCACCCACCACTGCACGCACCGCCGCACCGCCGGACGCCCGAAGTGCCCGGGAACGGACCGGGGCCCGCCGTAGGCTGGTGCGTGCATGACCGGAAGTGACGCATCAGCAGTTCCCCAGCAATGGAGGTACCGATCGTGGCTACGACCCGCACCGCCCGCACCGCCTGGGAGGGCAACCTGCTCCAGGGCAAGGGCCGGGTGACCTTCGCCTCGTCCGGCATCGGCGAGTACCCCGTCTCCTGGGCGGCCCGTGCCGAGGAGCCCAACGGCAAGACCAGCCCGGAGGAGCTGATCGGCGCCGCCCACTCCGCGTGCTTCTCGATGGCCCTCTCGCACGCCCTGGCCGGCGCGGGCACCCCGCCCGCCAAGCTGGACACCCAGGCCGACGTCACCTTCCAGCCCGGCGAAGGCATCACCGGTATCCACCTGACCGTCGTCGGCGACGTCCCGGGCCTGGACGAGGCCGGCTTCGCGAAGGCCGCCGAGGACGCCAAGGCGAACTGTCCGGTCAGCCAGGCCCTCACCGGCACCACGATCACCCTGACGGCCAAGCTGGCCTGACGGTCCGGCGGACGCCCTGCCGGCCGCGGCCCCACCCCTGTTCGCGCTCCCGGCGCGCAACCGGCGTCAGAAGGCGCGGGTTCGGCGCACGCGCCCCTGGCGCACATCATGTGATGTGCACCAGGGGCGTCCGCATGTACCGCCACGGTTGACCCCAAAGCGGGCGAATCACCCTGCCGGCGGTCACCGCGCGTTGCCGACGCGTCCTATGATCGGCCGCAGCGCCCTGTTCTTCACGCGGGTGTCCACGCGGTCTCCCCCACGCGGCAGTTCCCCGCCGGGCGCCCCGCGCCGGACCGACCCCGAGGACCGCGACAGAGTGCGGAGCCGGCCGCCGCAGTCCCGGGCGACCGGCCGGACCAGCATCAGGCGTCAGCAGCGGACGGGAGCATGCCGTGCCGGGCCAGAACGAGGGGGCCGACGCACACCACCCGGGGGTCGTCCTGGAGGACGCACCCACGATCCGGGACGGAACCGGGGACGGAACCACCGGGGCGACCCGGGAGTCGGCCCCCGAGGCGCTCCTCTGCCCCACCTGCTCGGCACCGCTCACCGACGGCGCCCACCGGGCGGACGGCGGGACCGACCGGATGCTCGCCGCGCTGCGGGCCAGCGAGTCCCGCTTCCGGGCCGCCTTCTGCGACGCCGTCATCGGCATGGCCCTGATCGACCCCGACGACCGGATCATCGAGGTCAACCCCGCCTTCGCCGCCCTGCTCGGCCGCGGTGTCGGCGAACTCGTCCGCACCCACCTGCACGAGATCCTCGACCCGGAGGGCATGCCGCACCGGCTCTTCCCCGCCCTCGTCCACGGCGGCCGCGAACGGTTCCGGGTCGAGAAGCAACTCAAGCACCGCGAAGGCCACACGGTCTGGAGCAAGGTGACCGTCTCCCTCATCCGGGACAGCACCGGCCACCCCCTCTACACCCTCGCCCTCGTCGAGGACATCACCGAACAGCGCCGGCTCGGCGACCGCCTGGAGTACCAGGCCCTCCACGACCCGCTGACCCGGCTCCCCAACCGGACCTACTTCTTCGAACGCCTCGACGCCGCCTGCCTCACCGGCGACCCCCGGTCCGCGGACGAGCGCCGCGTCGGCGTCTGCTACCTCGACCTCGACGGCTTCGCCGCCATCAACGAGACCCTCGGCCACCACATCGGCGACCAGCTCCTGACCGCCGTCGCGACCCGGCTGCGCCGCGGCTTCTCCGGGCACGCCGCCCACCTGGTCGCCCGGATGGGCGGCGACGAGTTCGCCGTCCTCGTCACCGACAGCGCCGGCAGCGAACAGCTCACCGACCTGGCCGCCCGGATCCTCGAAGTCCTGGAACTCCCCTTCGACATCGCCGGCCACCGCCTGGCGATCACCGCCAGCGTCGGCGTCGTCGAGCGCTCCGTGCACGAGACCACCCCGACCGACCTGGTCAAGGACGCCGACGCCACCCTCTACTGGTCCAAGGCGGACGGCCGCGCCCGCTGGACCCTCTACGACCCCGACCGCGGCGCCCACCAGCTCACCCGCCAGCTCCTCGCCACCGCACTGCGCCCGGCCCTCGAACGCGGCGAGTTCACCATCGAGTACCAGCCGCTGGTCGGCCTCGCCGACGGCGCGGTGCACGGCGCCGAGGCGCTGGTCCGCTGGTGCCACCCCCGCTACGGGACGCTCTCGCCCGACCGCTTCATCCCGCTCGCCGAGGAGTCCGGCGCGATCGTGCCGCTCGGCAAGTGGGTGCTGGAGGAATCCTGCCGCCAGGCCCGGCAGTGGCTCACCGAGTTCCCCGACACCGAGACCTTCGTCAGCGTCAACCTGGCCGCCCGGCAGATCTGGGACTCCGACGTCGTCGCCGACGTCGCCCGCGCCCTCGAACGCACCGGCCTGCCCGCCCGGCTGCTCCAGCTGGAGATCACCGAGAGCGCCCTGCTCGGCCCCGGCGGCCGTCCGCTCCAGGCCCTGCAGGCGCTCGCCGACATGGGCGTCCGGATCGCCATCGACGACTTCGGCACCGGCTACTCGAACCTCGCCTACCTCTCCCGCCTGCCGGTGCACGTGCTCAAGCTCGACGGCACCTTCATCGAGGGCTTCCGCGACCCGGCCCCGGCCGGCCGCCCCGACCACCCGGCCCCCGACAGCCGCCGCAGCGACGCCGACGAGCAGATCGTCGGGGCGATGGTCCAGCTGGCCCACACCCTGGGCCTGACCGTCACCGCCGAGGGCATCGAGAGCGCCGCCCAGGCCGAACGCCTCCGCCTCACCGGCTGCGACACCGCCCAGGGCTGGTACTTCGCCCGCCCCGGCGACGCCGAACGCGTCGCCGCCATACTGCGCCGCTCCCGCCCCGGCTCCCGCTGACGGGCCGGCTCCCCGAAGAGCCGGGTCCGCCGGGGCCGGTGCCGACCGGCTCGTGGACGAGGCCGACGGGCCGGGACCCGGCACCCCGGCCAGGGCGGCAGCGACTCGTCAGGCGGTGGCCGTCAGGCCGTACGCCTCGGCGATCCGGCCGTAGGAGCGGAGACGGGCCTCGTGGCCGTGGATGTGGGAGGTGATCATCAGCTCGTCGACGCCGGTCCGCTTGCGCAGGGCCTCCAGGCCGTCGGCGACCTCGCCCGGGGCGCCCAGGACGACGTTGGCCAGCCAGTCGTCGATGAAGTCCGCCTCGACCGGGCTGTACGGGTAGGACTCGGCCTCCTCCGGGGTGGGGATCGGGCCGGGGGTGCCGCGGCGCAGCCGGAGCATGCCGAGGGCGGCGGAGCGGGCGAGGCGGCGGGCGGAGTCCTCGTCATCGGCGGCCACCGCGCTCACGCCGATGAGGGCGTAGGGCTCGGTGAGGACGGCGGAGGGGCGGAAGGAGTCCCGGTAGAGGTCGAGTGCCGGGAGGGTGTTGGCGCTGCTGAAGTGGTGCGCGAAGGCGAACGGCAGGCCGAGGCGGCCGGCGAGCCGGGCGCTGAAGCCCGAGGAACCGAGGAGCCAGATCGGCGGGCGGGCGTCGCCGTGGGGGACGGCGGTGAGCCGGGCGTAGGGGTGGCCGGGCGGGAAGTCGCCGTCGAGGAAGTGGGTCAGCTCGGCGAGCTGCTGGGGGAAGTCGTCGGCGCCCTCGGCGAGGCCGCGGCGCAGTGCCCGGGCGGTGGCCTGGTCGGTGCCGGGGGCGCGGCCGAGGCCGAGGTCGATCCGGCCGGGGTGCAGGGCTTCCAACAGGCCGAACTGCTCGGCGATGGCGAGCGGGGCGTGGTTGGGGAGCATGACGCCGCCGGAGCCGAGCCGGAGCGTGGTGGTGTGGGCGCCCAGATGGGCGAGCAGGACGGCCGGGGTGGAGCTGGCGACGCCGGGCATGCCGTGGTGCTCGGCGACCCAGAAGCGGTGGTAGCCCCAGCGCTCGGCGTTCCGGGCGAGCGTGGTGGTGGCGGCGAGTGCCTCGGCGGGGGTGTGGCCGGCGCCGACGGTCGCGAGGTCGAGGATCGAGAGCGGGGCGGGTGCGGTGCCGCGGGCGGTGCCCCGGATCGCGGGGGCGGGCGGTTCGGTGCCGTGTGTCTGCTGGTCCTCGGTGGTCATGCCGCTCGCCCTTCCGGTCTCTTCGTACTCCTGCCGACCTGGGGCAACCACCGTTCGGCGCCCGCTGTTCCCCGCCTTCGGGGTGTCGCGCGGCACACCTCCGCAACCGCCGCCCGATCCGCGGCCGGAGCCCGCCGCCGACCGGACGTTCGGCTGACGCAGCGCCAGCGGGCGTGCACGCGTGGCGACTTCACGCCAGAGCCGGAAGTCGCCAGCCGCAGGTCTCGCGATGGACCACCGGAGTCCGGCAGGCTGGTGATCAGGATCGAGGGCATCGATGGGAAGCCCCTCGTTCCCGATGACAAGGTCGCCGGGCTGGACCAGTTCCGGACGATCCATGCGAGCCCTCGGAGTGGAAACCCCGCTCCGAGGGCTCGTTCCATGTGCGGCCCGCCACGCCGCCCGGGGCGGCGCGGCTCGGGTGCGGGTTCCGCTCCCGACGGGAACTGCGGCCACAGGGAAGGTGGCGCGGATCACCCCGGTGACGGGCCTCGGCGACTGCGACGGCTTCGTTCCCCGGCCGTGACCCCGCGCACACCCGGGGTGCTTCATGGCATGAAAAGTCGAGGCGCTAGCGTTGACCCCAGCAGCCACCTGCTCCCCCGGGCGGCGTGGAGGGAGTAAGGGCCTTGAACTTCGTGGCGGCAATCGGATCCTCGTGGATCTGCGCCCTGGCGCTCTGCGCCGTACTCGGCGACGCCCTCCTCCCCTTCATCCCCAGCGGCACGCTGGTGATCCTGGCCGTGCTCAAGACGGCGCAGATCGACGGCGCCCCGGTGCTGCTCGGGCTGGGCGTGGCGGTGTCCTCGTTCCTCGGCGACCTCCTCCTGCTGCACCTCGCCCGGCGCGGCGCCCCGCTGGTCCAGCGCCGGCTGGCGCGGCGGCCCAAGCTCGCGGCGAGCGTGTCCCGGGTGCAGCAGGCCCTGGTCGAACGGCCGCGGGGGGCCGCCGCCGCAATGGTGGTCGTCGCCCGGTTCGTGCCGGCGGGGCGGACCGTCCTCGACCTGGCCATCGGGCACTCCCCCGACCATCCGCACCGGTTCCTGCACTGGTCGGCGCTGGCGGCGCTGGTGTGGGCCGCCTACATCGTCACGCTGGGCTGGCTGAACAGCCACTGGTTCGACACCGCCTGGCTCAGCCTGGCCGTCTCCTGCACGGCGGCGACCGTGGTGAGCACCGCGATAGCACGAATAGTGCGCCGCAACCGGCGACTCGCGGCACTCTGACGGACCCCGCCCCCGCAGCGGTACGGTACTGCCGAGCGAGCGGCCGGCCGTGAAGCGTCACAGGACCGCAACAGAACCCGGGTTCCTGCAGCCCGGCCGGGTGCCACCGACGTGTTGACCTACGTCGGGCCGGGACGACCCTTTGATCGCCATCCGGTCCACATGACATGCTAAGGGCGGAATACTCATCAATTGCCCGATTTGACCGGTGAGGCCCGGCACCGCCCGCACCACCGGCCGTCGGCACCAGGGGAGACCATGACCAGCATCTCGCGCAGGACCGTGCTCAGTGCCACCGCAGCGACCGCGGCCCTCGGGGCGGTCGCGGCCTGTTCCAGCAACGGTTCCGGCTCGGGACCGGCCTCCTCTTCCTCCGCCCCGTCGGGCGGCCCCGCCCCCGTTCCGACCGGCACCACCGATCCGACCCAGGCCGTGATACCCAAGGGCACACCGATCGGTGACGGCTCCAACGCGGACACCGGTCCGCAGCCGAACCAGCCCAAGCCCGAGAAGCTCAAGCCCGGCGAGCGCCCGCCGCAGTTCGTCGTCTTCTCGTGGGACGGCGCGGGCGGCACCGACGACGGCCAGTTCCCCCGCTTCCTGAAGCTGGCCGAGCAGTACAAGGCCACGATGACGTTCTTCCTCTCCGGCATCTACGCCCTGCCGAAGGGCAAGTCCAGCCTGTACCACCCGCCGAAGCACTCGGTGGGCGCCTCGGACATCCCCTACCTGTCGGACGGCGCGGTCAAGAGCACGCTCAAGCTCATCAGCCAGGCCTGGCTCGCCGGACACGAGATCGGCACCCACTTCAACGGGCACTTCTGCTCCAGCCGCCCGGACAAGAACGGGGTCAACATGTGGACCCCGGACGACTGGCAGAGCGAGATCGACCAGGCGATCGCGTTCGTCACCCAGTGGCGGACCAACACCGGCTTCACCGACGTCGACCCGCTGCCCTTCGACTACAAGAAGGAGCTCATCGGCGGCCGGACCCCGTGCCTGGAGGGGCAGAAGGCGCTGCTGCCGACCGCGGCGAAGATGGGCTGGAAGTACGACGCGAGTTCGTCGGGCGGCCTGCAGATATGGCCGCAGAAGGTGCAGGACGGCAAGGTGTGGGACTTCCCCCTGCAGTCCATCCCGTTCCCGGGGCACGCCTTCCAGGTCCTCTCGATGGACTACAACATCCTGGCCAACCAGTCCAACGGCAGCACCAAGGGCGACCCGTCCAAGTACGGCGACTGGCGCAACCAGGCCCGCGACTCCTACCTGGCCGGCTTCGACCGCGCCTACAACGGCAACCGGGCGCCGTTCTTCATCGGCAACCACTTCGAGCAGTGGAACGGCGGCATCTACATGGACGCCGTCGAGGAGGCACTGAAGGCCATCGCCGGCAAGCCCGAGGTGCGGCTGGTCTCCTTCAAGCAGCTCGTGGAGTGGCTGGAGGTGCAGGACCAGTCCACCCTGCGCAAGCTGCGCACGCTCAACGTCGGCCAGGCGCCCACCGGCGGCTGGGAGACCTTCCTCGGCGCGGCCGGCTGACGGCCGCGCCCGGCGGGCGGTGGGTGGCGGGCGGTGGGTGGCGGGCGGGAACGTCAAGTCATCTGTGGAAAAGCAAAGATGGCGGAGAGCGGGTCCCGGCCCGGAGTCCGCTCTTCGCCCGCCCATTCGACACCGGCGGGCCCCGGCACACCGGAGCGTTCAATCCGCGTCAATATCACTTCGGCGCTCGGGATTGGCTTGGAACCGTAGCATCTTCACGCTTGTGCGCTGATCATCTCGCGGATCGGTTGCGATCACCGGGGCCCTCCGGGAGAGTTGAACACGCCAAGGATCCCGCACACCCGGAGGGGAAGCCGGGACGTGCTCCGGGATCCCGCATTCGAAGCCGGTCGCGCAGTTACACGCCATGTAGTCACACAATAGAATTGCCTGCTCACGGTTTATGTGACGAATAGCCCGGAAACTGCCTGAACCACCGCAGTTCACCGGGCAGTGTTCTGCCCCGGGCGGCTCCGACGCAGTGGCGTGGCCAGTCGACGCACCACTCCGGGGGGAGCAACCATGACCTTGCCGTTCTCGCGGCGGAAGAACGCCGAGACGGCCGACGGTGGCGGCAGCACGCGGATCGACGACGCCCTGGCCGGCATGGCGGCCCCCGAAGCCCCGTACGACTACGCCCACTTCAGCCGACTCGCCGGGCCCGCCCTCGACCCCGGCGACGGGGTCTACCGCACCGACACCCGAATACACGCCGACACCGGCCCCGGAACCGACACCGACCCCGCCTCCGCGCCCTACCGCGTCCAGTACCGCAGCCTCCTGCGCCGCGAGCCGCACCGCATCCGCGCCGCCCTGCTGCTGACGGCCGCGCCGCTCGTCGAAGCGGTGCTGCTGGTCTGGCTGTTACTGCCCGAGCACTGGCCCGAACGCCCCGGCGAGACGGACGCGTGGCTGCTCACCGCCGACAAGGTGATGGTCGGGATCATCGCCGTCGTCGAGGTGTTCCGGCTGGTCAACGTCGTCTCCAACGCCCACGCGACCCTCGTCGCCCGCGATCCCGTCCCGGTCCCGCCCGAGCGCGGCACCCGGGTGGCGTTCCTCACCACCCGCGTGCCGGGCAAGGAGCCCGCGGAGATGGTCCGGGCCACGCTCACCGCCGCGGTCGCCGTGCGGCACGAGGGCCCCTACGACGTCTGGCTGTTGGACGAGGGAAACGATCCTGCGATGCGCGCGCTCTGCGCCGAGCTGGGCGTCCGCCACTTCAGCCGCTTCGGCCGGCCGCACTGGAACCGGCCCGAGGGCAGGTTCCGCGCCGGGACCAAGCACGGCAACTACAACGCCTGGCTCCAGGCGCACGGCGACGACTACGACTTCTGGGTGTCGGTCGACACCGACCACGTCCCGCTGCCGGACTTCTGCGAGCGCATGCTCGGCTACTTCCGCGACCCCGACGTCGCATTCGTCGTCGGCCCCCAGGTGTACGGGAACTACCGCAGCTCGGGCTCCGCGGTCACCAAATTCTCCGAGAGCCAGCAGTACCTCTTCCACGCGCTCGTGCAGCGCGCCGGAAACCGTTACGGCGCACCGATGTTCGTCGGCACGAACAACGCCGTGCGAATCGGCGCGCTCCAGTCGATCGGCGGGTTGTACGACTCCATCACGGAGGACATGGCGACCGGTCTGGAGTTCCACCGCAGCCGAAACCCCCGGACCGGCGCACGCTGGAAGTCCGTCTACACCCCGGACGTCCTGGCGGTCGGCGAGGGCCCGTCCTCCTGGACGGACTTCTTCTCCCAGCAACTGCGCTGGAGCCGCGGGACGTACGAGACCCTCCTCACCCAGTACTGGCGGGTGATGTGGAAGCTCTCCCCCGGTCGGCTGCTCAACTACTCGCTGATGGTGTGCTTCTACCCGATGGCGGCGCTGACCTGGCTGCTCGGGGCGGCCTCCAGCGTGCTCTACCTCGTCTTCGGGGCGTCCGGCGTCCACGTCTCCTCGGAGATCTGGATGATGCTCTACAGCGACGCCGCCGCGCTCCAACTCCTGCTCTACACCTGGAACCGCAAGCACAACGTGAGCCCGCACGAGCCGGCCGGTTCCTCGGGGGTCGCGGGCATGGTGATGTCGGCGCTCTCCGGCCCGGTCTACGCGGCTTCGCTGCTGCAGGCCGCGCTTCGGCTGCGCAGCCGCTTCGTCGTCACGCCGAAGGGCGGCTCGGCCAGCCCCGACCGGTTCCGGACGTTCCGGCTGCACCTGTTCTGGACGGTCGTGTTTGGGGCCGCCATCGTCGCGTCCTTCTTCACCGGCCACGACCACGCGGCCATGCGCACCTGGGCGATCATCGCCCTCGTCCTGACGCTGCTTCCCCTGCTGGTGACCGCGGCGGACACCGTCCGGCGCCGGCGGGCCAGGCCCACGGCCACGCTCACCGTGACCGGGGGCGGTCCCGCCGAGACGGCCGTCCGGGTGGACGAGCCGACCGTCCGGCTGCGCCGGCCGGTCCTGTCCGTCCCCGCGGCGCTCGACCGGGAGCAGCAGCGCCACTCGGGCCTCGACCAGCCCACGCTGGAACTCAGGCGGCCACCGCAGCCCCGGCAGGCCGAGCCCTCCTCCACCCGCTGAGCACCTCCCGCTGAGCACCTCCCGTCGAACAACACGCCGCCGAGCCCTCACCCGTCGAGCCGGCCCACGAAGGGACCCGTCACCGTGAAGATCCACAACGTCGGCCGGACCAGGCGCTTCGCCTTCGGCAGCACGGTCGCCCTGACCGTGGCCGGGATGAACGCGCCGGCCGTCCTCGGCTTCGCCTCCGACCAGTACCACCAGTACGTGATCAACCGCCCCGAGTACAAGGCGGAGTACGGCCACTGGCAGACCCTCACGCTGCCCGCCGAGTTCCGGGTCAACGCCGTCCACGCCACGCTGCTGCGCACCGGCAGGGTCCTGATCGTGGCCGGCTCCGGCAACGACGAGAAGGCGTTCGGCGCGGGGACGTTCAAGAGCCTCCTGTGGGACCCGGCGAAGAACACGTACAAGCTCGTCCCGACCCCGGACGACATGTTCTGCGGCGGCCACACCTCGCTGCCCGACGGGCGGGTGCTGGTGGCCGGCGGCACCCAGCGGTACGAGAAGCTGGACGGCGCCGTGAAGAGGGCCGCCGGCACCATGCGCGTGCGCAACGAGAGCCCCGAACGCGCCCGGACGTTCCCCAGGGGCACCGTCTTCGTCGCCCCGAACGGCCGCGAGTACGCCTCCACCGCCGACGTGACCGTCCCGGCCGCGGTGAAGACCGGCTCGGGCGCCGGGACCGTCGTGACGGCCGGCGAGCAGCACGTGTTCGTCGAGGCCGTCGGGGAGGGCAAGGACGACGTCACCGACGCCCGGGCGCAGTACCGGATCAAGGGCCTGACCGGCGTGGACGCCCACAACCTGTACGGCATGAACGACAAGATGACTTTGGAGAAGCAGGAATACCAGGGCATCCGCGCGGCGTTCGAGTTCAACCCGGACACCGAACTGTACGAGCGGGTCGCCGACATGGCCCACGCGCGGTGGTACCCGACCCTCACCGGGCTCGGCGACGGCCGGGTGGTCACGGTGTCCGGCCTCGACGACACCGGCCAGATCCTCAACGGCAACGACAACGAGGTCTACAGCCCCGGGTCCAAGACCTGGGCCAAGGCCCCGGACCGTTACTTCCCCACCTACCCGTCGCTCTTCCTGACCGCCTCCGGCAAGCTCTTCTACTCCGGTTCCAACGCCGGCTACGGCCCCGCCGACAAGGGCCGCGAGCCGGGCCTGTGGGACCTCACGAACAACGCCTTCCAGCCCGTCCCGGGCCTGCGCGACCCCGGCCTCACCGAGACCTCGTCCTCGGTGCTGCTGCCGCCCGCGCAGGCGCAGAAGGTCATGGTGCTCGGCGGCGGGGGCGTCGGCGAGTCGCCGCTGTCCAGCGCCCGCACGGACATCGCCGACCTCTCCGCCCCGAAGCCCGCCTTCACCCCCGGCCCCGACCTGCCGGCCGGCGGCACCCGGTACCTCAACAGCGTGATCCTGCCGGACGACACCGTCTTCACCACCGGCGGCTCCAGCGGCTACCGCGGCAAGAGCGGCAGCGACCTGCTCAAGGCGCAGGTCTACCACCCCGGCACCAACACCTTCACCGAGGCCGCCGAACCGACCGTCGGCCGCGACTACCACTCCGAGGCGCTCCTGCTCCCCGACGGCCGGGTCGCCGTGCTCGGCTCCAACCCGCTCTTCGCCGACGCCGCCGACACCACGCCCGGCGGCTTCGAGCAGCGGATCGAGATCTACACCCCGCCGTACCTGTACCACGGCGACCGCCCGCAGGTCACCGCCGCACCGGAGGGGGCCAGGCTCGGCAGCACCGTCACCGTCGGCGCGGCGCGCCCGGAGGCCGTCACCACCGCCAAGCTGATCCGGCCGAGTTCGGTCACCCACGTGACGGACGTGGAGCAGCGGTCGGTGGCCCTGGACATCACCGGGCGCACGGCGGACGGCGTCTCACTCACCCTGCCGGGCAACCCCGACCTGCTGCCGCCCGGCTGGTACATGCTGTTCCTGACGGACGCCGCCGGCACCCCGTCCGTCGCGCGCTGGATCCGGGTGACGGGCTGACCCTCCCGGACCACCGAGGCGGGCGGCCCGCGGACGGATCAGCGGGCCGCCTTCGCCAGCCCCAGCGCGTACGGCAGCCAGAACTCGCCCGCCCGGGGCTCGCCGCGGCCGCACTCGCCGTCGGACTCCCCCGGGTTCTTGATCCACAGGTAGGCGTCCACCCCGGGTCGGCCGGTGTCGGTGGTCGGCGGCTCGCCGAGGGCGCGGCCGGGCGGGTTGCACCAGGAGTCGCCGCCCAGCGGGCCGTTGCCGTTGCGGCTGGTGTCGATGACGAAGTGCTTCCCGCCCAGCGCCGCAGAGAGCCGCCCGCCGTACGCCGCGTCGGCGTCGGTGCCGTAGAAGTTGGCGACGTTCACCGCGAAGCCGTCCGCGACGGCGATCCCGGACTTGCGCAGCGCGTCCGCCATCGCCGAAGGGTCCTGCGACCAGCCGGGGTTGCCCGCGTCCAGGTACACCCGCACCCGCGGACGCTTCTTCAGCTCCTGGACGGCGAAGGCCAGCAGTCCGTACCGCTCCGCGGCGAGGTCGCCCTTCACGCCGCAGGCGTCCAGGGTGTGGGCGACGGCGTCGGGCTCCACGATCACCCAGGCCTTGCGATCGCCCAGCGCCTGCGCGACGCCGCTGATCCAGGTTCGGTACGACGCGGCGTCGGCGGCGCCGCCGGCCGAGTACTGGCCGCAGTCGCGGTGCGGGATGTCGTAGGCGACGAAGACCGGCGTCCGGTCGGCATCGGCCGCGCGGCGGCTCACCTGCTCCACGATGCTCCGTGCGTCCTGCTCGCCGAGCCACTGCGAGGACGGCTGGGCCGCGATCCGCAGCAGGTCCGCTGCCTCGGCCGTCCGGCCCTGGCCGCGCAGCGTGGCCAACTGGCGGGCGGCGGAGGTCTGGTCGGAGACGTAGAAGGTCTGGTTCGGGAGCTGCGGGAGGCCCCCGTCCGCCCGGACGGAGGTCTGGGGAGTCGTCGGCCCGGACGCCGTCGCGGGCGCCTGCGCGCCGGAATCCGGTGGCGCCCCGGGGGACGTCGGACCGCCCCCCGATCCCGGTCCGCCGCAACCCGCGGTACCCGCCAACAGTCCCGTCAGGGCCGCCCCCACGGCCCACCGGACACCCGATATCCGCCCCACCCGGCGCACGTGCCGCCCCTCCCGGACCGGCTCCGGCGACCCGGTCGGGCACCAGCTAAGCACACCGGCCGCAGCCCGGCGGCCACCCGCGGTGAACGGCGGATGACCGCAGACGGACGGGCGGTGGATCCGTCCGTCCGGTGCGCGGAGGGTCGGTCCTTGGCGGGTCAGTCCTCCTTGAGGTTCGGGATGCGCCAGTCGATGGCGCCGCCGCCGAACCCGTCGAGCGCGGCGTTGATCTGCGAGAACGGACGGCTGCCGAAGAACAGCTTGGCGGACAGCGGGGACGGGTGCGCGCCCTGCACCACCACGTGCTTGGTGGTGTCGATCAGCGGCAGCTTCTTCTTCGCGTAGTTGCCCCACAGCACGAAGACCACCGGCTCCTCGCGCTCGCTCACCGCCTTGATCACGGCGTCGGTGAACTTCTCCCAGCCCTTCGCCTTGTGCGAGTTGGCCTCGTGCGCGCGGACGGTGAGCACCGCGTTGAGCAGCAGCACGCCCTGCTCGGCCCAGTGCATCAGGTAGCCGTTGTCCGGGGCGGGGATGCCGAGGTCGGCGTCCAACTCCTTGAAGATGTTGCGCAGCGACGGCGGCGTCTTGGTGCCCGGCAGCACCGAGAAGCTCATGCCGTGGGCCTGGCCGTCGTCGTGGTACGGGTCCTGGCCGAGCACGAGCACCCGGACCTTCTCGTACGGCGTGGCCTCCAGCGCGGCGAACTCCTGGCCGCTCGGCGGGAACACCTGGTGCTCCGCCCGCTGGGCCGCCACGAAGGCCGCCAGCTCGGCGAAGTACGGCTTCTCCGTCTCGGCGCCCAGCACCTCGCGCCAGGACGCGGGCAGCTCCAGCCCCCCGCCCGCGCCGGCCCCGACCGTGCTCGCCTCGACCGTGTCCGTCACGACATCTACCTCCCACACAGCGGCTGTTCGGCCGCACGCCCTATTCCACCCCGAACGCTACACAGGCCCACCGACAGACCGCTCCGCAGGAGCGGGGACGGAAGGTGTGGAAGCGGTGGAGGCAGAAGGGGCGGAGGAGGTGGGGGCGGCAGTCGGTGAGGACTCCGGTGCCCCCGTGGCGGCCCGTTCCACCCTGAGGTGTTCCAGCACGTTGAGCGCCACCAGCAGCACCGCCAGCGTCACGAGCACCGCCAGCGCCGGCAGGTCGACCATCGCGGGCAGCAAGGCCAGCACCAGCAGCGCCGCGGCGATGCGCGTGGTCGCCACCTTGCGGAACATCATCCACCGGGTGTAGCCGAAGGTCAGCAGGTACAGCCCGCAGCCGCCGTACAGCAGCGCCACCGCGCCGGGACCGAGCGCGCGCCACGGGTCCGCGACCGTCTCGCCGAAGCCCACCGCGACGCCGATCACGCCGGCGACGAGCGCCAGGTGCCCGTACTGGAAGATCCGGCGGACGACGTCCCGGCGCGAGTCGCTGACCTCGACGGCGTACCGCATGGCGTCCGCCGCGTAGACGAAGTACTGCCACCACAAGCCCGCCGAAATGGTGAACGCGGCGGCGACGGCGGTGAGTTCGGGCGCGTCCAGCCGGGCCCGGGCGGCCGTCGCGCCGATCCCGACGATCGACTCGCCGAGCGCGACCAGCAGGAAGGTCGCGAACCGCTCCGGCATGTGCGACGGGTGGTACGAGACCGTCGCGAGCCGGCGCCGGAACAGCACCGGCGCGGCCAGGTCGCACGCCGCCGCCACGGCCCACAGCGCGAGGCGCGGCCCGCCCGGCAGCAGCCCGCCGATCACCAGCAGCGGGCCGCTGACCAGCACCCCGACCCCGTACGGGCCCCGCCAGACGCCCGGGAGGCGGATCAGCAGGACCACCAGCACCACCCGCGCGAGCCAGTACCCGGCGCCGAGCAGCACGCCCCGCCGGCCCCACGCGCCCGGCACGGCGAGCGCCATGAACAGGCCCGCCAGGCCGACCAGCAGGATGCCGACGCGGTCCCGCAGGTTGTCCACGTCCCGGATGTTGGCCTGCACCGTCGTGCCGACCCAGCACCAGTACACCGGCACGAACACGACGAGCGCCTCGGCGACGCCCCGCCCGTCGTGGTGGTGGTGCAGCAGGCCGGAGACCTGCGTGACCGCGAAGACGAAGACCAGGTCGAAGTAGAGCTCGGCCCACGTGACCCGCTTCTCCCCGACCGCCGGCTCCCCCGTGGTGGCCATCAGCCCGTTCCTCCCCACACGTACGAGTTCCGCGCACGCGAAGGGCTCCGTCCCCGGCCTGCGGCAGGGGACGGAGCCCGATTCGGCACTGCGAAGGCCGGATCGACCCGCGAAGGTCGGACCCAGACGCTAGATCAGCTCGACCAGGTCCGCGATCGACGTGACCACGCGGGTCGGCCGGTACGGGAAGCGCTCCACGTCGGCCGCGGCGGTCAGGCCGGTGAGCACCAGGATCGTCTCCATGCCGGCCTCCATGCCCGCGACGATGTCGGTGTCCATCCGGTCGCCGATCATGACGGCGGTCTCGGAGTGGGCGCCGGCGCTGTTCAGCGCCTCGCGCATCATCAGCGGGTTGGGCTTGCCGACGAAGTACGGCTCGACCCCGGTGGCCTTGGTGATCAGCGCGGCGACCGAGCCGGTGGCCGGCAGCACGCCCTCGGCGGACGGACCGGTCTCGTCGGGGTTGGTGCAGATGAACCGGGCGCCCTGGTTGATCAGGCGGATCGCCTTGGTCAGCGCCTCGAAGCTGTAGGTGCGGGTCTCGCCGAGGACGACGTAGTCCGGGTTGTTGTCGGTCAGCACGTAACCGGCCTGGTAGAGCGCGGTGGTGAGACCCGCCTCGCCGATCACGTACGCGGTGCCGCCGGGCCGCTGGCCCTTGAGGAACTTGGCGGTGGCCAGGGCCGACGTCCAGATGCACTCCTCGGGGACCTCCAGGCCCATGCCGGCCAGGCGGGCGCTGAGGTCGCGCGGGGTGTAGATGGAGTTGTTGGTGAGGACCAGGAACGGCTTGCCGGACTCCCGCAGCCGACGCAGGAACTCCTCCGCGCCGGGGATCGGCGTGCCCTCGTGGATGAGGACACCGTCCATGTCGGTCAGCCAGGACTCGATGGGCTTGCGGTCTGCCACGTGCGTGTCTCCCGAGTGTTGCGACGTCGTGCGAAGGCCCTGACGCGGCACAGCCTAATCGGCGCACCCGAACGACGGCAGCACGGTCCGTTCACCGGAACGGGGCCGGTGCGCGCCGTCGGGGCGGGGCCGCCGCGCGGCCGGGACGCCGCCGGGGCGGGACCGGGACCGAGCCGCCCCGGAGCCGCGACGTGGACGGAAGGGACGGCCGGACCGCCCGTGATTGAGTGGACGCATGAGCCCCGAGACCCCCCGCCCGTTCCGCGTCGGCCTGATCGGCTACGGCCTGGCCGGTTCCGCCTTCCACGCCCCGCTCATCGCGACCACCCCCGGCCTGCGGCTGGACGCCGTGGTCACCGCCAACCCGGAGCGCCGCGAGCAGCTGCGGCGCGAGCACCCCGGCGCCCGTGCGGTCGACACCCCCGAGCAGCTGCTGGCCGACCCGGACGCGCTGGACCTGGTCGTCATCGCCTCGCCCAACCGCACCCACGCCCCGCTCGCCCGCGCCGCCCTGAGCGCCGGGCTGGCCACCGTCGTCGACAAGCCGCTGGCCGGCACCGCCGCCGAGGCGCTGGAGCTGTGCCGGCTGGCGCAGTCGCGCGACGTCCTGCTCTCGGTCTTCCAGAACCGCCGCTGGGACGGCGACTTCCTGACCGCCGCCCGCCTCGTCCGGGGCGGCGCGCTGGGCCGGGTGCACCGGTTCGAGTCCCGGTTCGAGCGGTTCCGGCCGAAGCCGAAGCCGGGCTGGCGCGAGCTGGCCGACCCGGCCGAGGCCGGCGGCACCCTGTACGACCTGGGCAGCCACCTGGTCGACCAGGCGCTCACGCTGTTCGGGCCGGTCGAGACCGTCTACGCGGAGATCGACGTCCGGCGGGACGGCGCGGTCGTGGACGACGACGCCTTCCTCGCCCTCACCCACGCCGGCGGCACCCGCTCCCACCTGTGGACGAGCGCCCTCACCCCACTCCTCGGACCACGGCTGCGGGTGCTCGGCGACACCGCCGGGTACGTCAAGTCCGGTATGGACCCGCAGGAGGCCGACCTGCGCTCCGGCCTGCGCCCCGACGGCACCCACCCGTGGGGCGCCGACCAGCCCGGGCACTACGGCACCCTCGGCACCGACGAGTCGCCGATCCCCCTCCCCACCGACCCGGGCGACTACCCCGCCTTCTACGCCGGCATCGCCGCCGCCCTGGCCCAACCCGGCGCCCCGGCCCCGGTCGACCCGTACGACGCCGTCGCCACGCTCACCGTCCTGGAGGCGGCCCGCACCTCGGCCGCCACGGGCACGACGGTCCGCCTGGGCTGACGGCCGGCGCGTGGCCGGCGGCGGGACCGGGGAACCGGGGAAACCGGGGGACCGCCGCCGTCACACGCCGATGACCTCCACCGCCGACGCCAGACCGCGGAAGTCGGCCACGTTGCGGGTGTAGAGCGGCAGGCCGTGGGCGGAGGCGACGGCGGCGATCATCAGGTCGATCCGGCGCGGGCGGGGCTGGCGGCCGGCCGCGATGGTGAGGGTGACGAGGGTGCCGTAGCGGGCGGCGGCGGCCGCGTCGAACGGCAGCGGGTCGAAGTCGGCCATCGCGGCGCCGAGCACCTCCAGGCGGGCGGCCCGGCTGACCGGGTCGCGGGCCATCGACACGCCCTGCTGGAGTTCGGCGAAGGTGATCGCGGTCAGCTCCGGCACGGCGGGCAGGTCGGCCGGGCTGAGCAGCGCGAGGTCGATGTAGACGCACGTGTCGAGGACCCCGGCGGGCCGGCGCCGGGAGGCCCGCCGCCGCTCAGCCACGCCGGCGCTCGAACGGGTCGTCGCCGTCCTCGCCCACCAGGTCCTCGGGGCCGAAGTCCTCCTCGGCCTCCTTGCGCATCTGCTGGTAGTCCACGCGCGGCAGCTTCACGTGCCGCGCGACCAGTTCCTCCGCCGTGAGCCGCCGACGGCTCGACACCGGCCGCAGCTCGGCGACCTCGACCCCGTTCCTGGTGATGTGGAAGGTCTCCCCCGCCTCGACGGCGTCCATCACCGCGGCGGAGTTGTTCCGGAACTCCCGCTGGGTAATCGTCTTCACCCCTCCACGGTAGCCCCGTGTAGCACCCCTGGCTACACCTCCGGCGTGCCCTCTCCGCGCTCGCTCCCCCGTCCACCGGGACATCTCGTGTACGCCGGCACCCCGAACGTCGTACGATCGTCGTCAACGTCCCGCGAGTCCGCCGGGACGAGTCCGTCGGCGAGTCCACCAGGCACCGAGCGAAGGGAGCACACCGTGACCGTGATCGCGATGCTGCTCGGCCTGCTCCGGGTGCTGACCGGCGAGGTGCTCACCGAGGGCGGATCGCTCGCCTCGGTGGCGGCCGTCGCCGCCGTGGTGCTGCTGGCCGGCGCCGTCGCGGGCACGCTCGCCGGGGCCCGGCTGCTGGGGGCGCGCGCTCCCGCCGCCGTCCGCAACGGCGTACTGCGGCGCCGTGCGTTCCACACGGCCTTCCTCTCCCAGCGCGATCCGGACGCCCGGGGCCGGCGACGCCCCAGGGCACCCGGCGCGGCCCCGGCGGCCGCGTAACGCCCGGGTCCGTCCGGCGCGGCCCAGTCCGGTTCTCCGGCTGGGCCTTCCCGCCCGGCTTCCGGCTGGTCCCCCAGTCCGGTTCCCGCACCCCGCCGTTCCCCGCGGCCGCCCTCCGTCGATCACCCCTGTCACGAGACCCCGGAGGGCTCGCTCCACCATGTCCGTTCTCGCCGTTCTCGACCCCGCCGTCGCCGTCGCCCACACCGTCGTCGCCGGGCTCGCCCACGTCGTCCCGACCGCGCTCGCGATCGTCCTGTTCACCGTCGCCGTCCGCCTCGCCCTGCACCCGCTCGCGCGGGCCGCGGCGCGCGGGGAGAAGGACCGCGCCCGCCTCGCGCCGAAGATCGCCGAGCTGAACCGCAAGCACAAGGACCGCCCGGAGAAGCTCCGCGAGGCCATGGCGGAGCTGCACCAGAAGGAGCAGGTGTCGCCGCTGGCGGGCTGCCTGCCGGCGCTCGTGCAGATCCCGTTCTTCTCGGTGATGTACCGCCTGTTCACGACCTCCGACGACCTCCAGGGCCACACCGTGTTCGGCACCCCGCTCGGCCTGCACGTCGCGAACGCCCACGGCGCCGGGCAACTGGCGGTGTTCGGCGTGCTGTACGCGGGACTGACGGCCGTCGCGTTCGTGAACTTCCGCCGGGCCCGGCGGGCGGCAGCGACGGCGCAGACCGCCCAGCCGGGGGCGGCGTTCCTGCCGTACCTGTCGTTCGGCACGGTCCTGTTCGCGGCGCTGGTGCCGCTGGCGGCGGCGGTGTACCTGCTGACGTCGGGGGTGTGGACGACGGCCGAGCGGGCGCTGCTGCACCGGGGCGGGGCACCGGTGCCGACGCTCGCGATGGCGTAGGGTCCCGGGCGCCCCGCCACCCACGCTCCATGCCGCCGCCGCGCGGCCCTCCCCACCGGATCTCCATGCTCCCGACGCCTGGGGGCCGGCCGTCCGTGCGCGGGCGGGGTCCCGGCAGGTTCTACCCTGTGGTGGATCGTTCGATGATCGTTTCGGGACAGAACGTCCGGCGGGTCCCGCCGGACCGGTGGAGGGATTCGTCATGGTGGCTGCTCCGGTGCTTTCGGAGCTGCGCGAGGTGTGCCAGCCGCAGACCAAGCTGCAGAGTCGCAACGGTGAGCACTGGGCGGGCCGGCTGTACATGCGCCGCCTCTCGTTGCGCACGACCCGGCAGCTGGTGCGGACCTCGGTGTCGCCGAACACCCTCACGTGGGTCATGGTGGTCTGCGGCGTCGGCGGCGGGGCGGCCCTGCTGATCCCCGGCCTGACGGGGGCCGTGCTCGCGGTGGTGCTGTTCCAGCTGTTCCTGCTCTTCGACTGCGTGGACGGCGAAGTGGCGCGCTGGAAGCGCCAGTTCAGCATGGCCGGGGTCTACGTCGACCGCCTCGGCGCCTACCTGGCGGACGCCGCGCTGATGATCGGCGCGGGCGTGCGGGCGGCCCGGGGCGGGTCGGAGCTGTGGGTGTCGGCCGGGCTGGCGGCGGCGCTCGGCGTGGTGCTGCTGAAGGCCTCGACGGACCTGGTGGACGTCGCCCGCGCCCGCAGCGGCGCGGCCCCGGCCGACGAGGAGTCGACCCAGCCCCGTTCCCAGGGCATCGCGACGGCCCGCCGGCTCGCGTCGGTGCTGAAGATCCACCGCGTGACGAACGGCATCGAGGCCTCGCTGGTGCTGCTGGCGGCGGCCGTCGCGGACGCGGCGGTGGGCGGGCTGACGCCGACCAGGGCAGCGCTCGCGGGGATCACGGTGATCACGTGGGGCATGGTCGTGGCGCACCTGGCGTCCATCCTGTCCTCGTCCCGCCTGCGCTGACCCCGCACGGAGCGGATCGAGCGGTCGGAGCCCGTCACCCCGGGAGGGTGACGGGCTCCTTCGCGTGCGCTCAGGCACGGCGCAGGACGCGGCGCAGCCACAGGGCGCCGGCGCCGAGGCCCGTCAGGGCGAGGCCGCCGCCGAGGAGGGCGCCGGTGTGGTCGGCGCCGGTGGAGGCGAGCTGGGCGTCGGTCGCGGCGGCCTGCGGCGCGGGGGTGGTGGACGGGGCCGCCGCGGCCGGGGCGCTCGGGGTGCCGTCGGCGGCCGGCACGACGGGCGCGGCCGGGGCCGAGGCCGCCGGAACCGGCTTCGGGGCGGAGGAGGGCGTGGAGGAGGACGTGGAGGACGGAACCGGCTTCGGGGCGGAGGAGGTCGGGGTCGGCGTGGGCGTGTTGGTCGCCGCGGGCTGGACCCGTACCTTCGCGCCCGTGGAGCACATCGTGGTCCCCCAGAACGGCCGGCCCTCGTTGACGAACACGCACGGGTTCACGTCGGTGGCGCCCACGGGGGTCGTCGCGTCGTACGACACCCGCACCCGGGCCACGAGGTGGCCGCCCGCCCGGAGGCTGGAGTCGCGCCCCTGGAGGTAGACGCCGACCGGCTCCTCGGGCGTCATGCCGGGCACCTTCTCCAGGGTCCGCCAGTTCCCGTCCGCCGTCCGCACCTGGACAGTCGCGTGCTTGTCGACGAACAGGACGTTGCCGAGGTTGGTGTAGTCGGAGGGCGTGGGGTTGTCGAGGACGGCGTCGAACTCGATCGGCGCGCCGCCCACGACGGCGGTGGCGGGCACGTGGGCGAGCGAGCTCCTGATCGAGGTGACCTTGATCGTGCTGGTCGCCTCGGCCTCCAGCCGGTCGTGGAAGTGAGCCGGGGTGACGAGGTCGGAGTGCAGGGTGATCGAATCGAAGCCGCCGTTGGAGGCGCCGTTGTGGGGCTGGCCCATCGGCGCGCCGATCCGCAGGTCGACCTTGCGGGTCTGACCGGCCGGAACGGTGATCCCGTCCACCGCCCCCTCGTACACCACGCCATCGGTGACCCTGGTCATCGCCAGCAGCACCGGCTTCCACGCGCCGCCGACGGGGTCCTTGTAGTCGATGACGATCGAGTTCGCCGGCGTTCCGGCCCCGGTGGTGGTCTTCAGCTCCAGCAGGTAACCGGTGTCCTCCGAGCCGGAGTTGGTGATGCTCTCGGTGAACGCGACCGGCCCGCCGGCGAACCCGACCGAGGCCGGGGCCTGAACGGTGAGCGACGTGTGCGACGGCTCCGCCGCGAAGGCGGCCGGGGCGGTGGCCACGACCGATCCGCAGACTGCTGCTGCGCCCAGGGCAGCAGCAGCGACGACGGCGCGACGGGTACGACGGACACGAACGATGGCGGACATAGTTCCCCCCTGGAACCGCGCTGCGGGCATGGCACAGCAGCGCACCGATGGCTGATGACTGGTCGAGAGCGGGCCGCGCTTTCCGCGTGCGCCCCGGGAGTTCGATCGTGGCTCCCTGCTTCTCACTGACATAGACGCGCGTCCCGGCCGAGGGTTGCAGGCGTTCTCAAGAAATTTCCTTCCGTCCCCTGAGCGCCATCCGGACCAGGAGCCGCCACCCCTCCCGCCCCCTCCCAACGACGGCCCCTCTGCCACAAGGGACCGATGAGCGACGGACGGTGATGCAGGGTCACAAAAAAGATCGACGCCCACCTGCAACCGTTCGCCGGGCCGCGCGTCCATGGCATTGAGACACGAGGGAGCCGCGGCCGGCCTCCCGGGGCACGCACGCGACTGCGGCCCGCTCGAAGCCCATCCACTCGCACGCTGCTGCGGCATGCCCGCATTCGACCCTCGGTGGAGAACCATGTCCACGACAGTTCGTATTCGCTCCAATGGCCCCGCCCGGCCCACCTCTTCATCTCGACTACATATGACGCTGGACGGCATATATAGTCAGGCGACATCAGGGGCGGCCCCGCCCCGCGCACACATCCGCACCGTCAGGGGAGGGGTTGGCACATGCAACTGACGTCCGTACCGGCCGCCGAGCAGGAGGACCGGACCACCGAGCGCGGCCCGCACCGCACGGAACGCCGGACCGGCCCGAGGCGCTGGCTCTGGATCTGGGCGGTGTTCGCCGGGTACTTCGCCGAAGTCCTGTTCCGGCTCTACCTCGTGCGGGACTTCAGCTACCCGTCCGTCCACCCCGACGAGGAGTCGTACCTCGTCCTCGCCCGGGTCCTGGCCGGACACCCCACGACCGAGATGCCCGTCGGCGTCGTCATCCCGGGCGGCTACCCGCTGCTCATCTCCCCCGCCCTGCGCATCGCCGACGACCCGTCCACGGCCTACCACCTCGTGATGGGCATCAACGCACTGCTCAACGCACTCGTCTTCCCGCTGGCCTGGGTCGGCCTGCGGCGCCTCGGCCTCGGCCGTCCGCAGGCGTACGCGTTCGCCGCCGCGACCGCGCTGCTGCCGCCGCTGGTCTTCTACTCGGAGTTCGCGCTGACGGACACCGTCATGCCCGTCCTCGTCCTGGCCTGGTTGCTCTGCCTGCACGGCTGGCTCGCGGACGGCACGACCCGCCGTCGCGCCTGGCACGCCGTCGGGGCCGGACTGACCGCCGCCTACACGATGGCCACGCACGACCGCGGGGGCGTCGTCGTCGCCGTCACCGGCGTCGTGTTCGCCGGGGTCCTGCTGCTGCGCTGGGCGCCGTGGCGCACGACGGTGGCGGGCCTCGGCTCGCTCGGGGCGGGCCTCCTCGGAGCCGAACTGCTGGACGCCTGGCTGCGTGCGCGGTTCACCGTGCCGGCCAGCGACGTCGGCGGCTTCCTGTGGCAGGGCCTGACCGACCCGCAGGCGGCCGGGCGCACCCTGACCCGGACGGCCGGTCAGATCTGGTACGTCATCATCTCCACCTGGGGAGTCGCGGGAGTGGCGATCGTGATCTGCCTGTTCGCCGTCTTCGACAAGCGGGTGACCCGGCCGTACCGGATCGTCGGCGGGGTGCTGGTCGCCCTGCTGGTCGGCATCGCGCTCGCGGCGGCGGCCGCGCTGCCGGACGACAAGCGGATCGACGACTGGGTGTACGCCCGCTACGCGGCCTGCCTCGTCCCGGCGGCCTTCGTCGTCGGCAGCGCGGCACTGGCCCGGCTGCGCGGCCGCGCCCTGACCCGGACCCTGGCCGGGGCGGCCGGACTCACCCTGGCGCTCGGCGGCGCGGTGGTGCTGTCGGCCGGCCGGCTGCTCAGGACACAGGCCTTCGTCTCCTGGGGCATGCCAGACGCCCTGTTCCTCGGCGCCGACTGGGGCTCGCTGCGCATCGTGCGGACGACCGTCGTCGCGTTCGCCGTGCTCGGCCTCGTGGTCCTGCTGCGGGCGATCACCTCGCGCCGGGCGGTGTGGCTCGGCGTCGCACTGGCGCTGTTCGCCGGGTTCGCCACCGTCACCATCACCGACCAGATCAGCTACCCGCACTCGAACTGGCGCAAGAGCCTCGCCACCGGCTTCACCGAGCGGGCCGGCCTCCACCCGGGCGACAGCGTCGTGTTCAGCTGGGACGGCGACTGGGGGATCCGCAGCACGCAGGCCTTCGAGGTCTACCGCGGCCGCGTCTGGTACCTCGACCCGCGCAACCGGCCGATCCCCGGGGCGGCGACGGCGGTCGTCATGCCTCCGGCGCCCCAGGGCGCGGAGCCGGAGACGGCCTGGCCGGGGCATCCCGCCGACTGGTTCGTCGAGCGGGTCGACCGGCAGCAGGGATGGATGGTCTGGCGCCGGCGCTGAGCGCAGCGCCGGCGGGGGTTACGCGCCGTCGGGGTTACGCGCCGTCGGGCCCTTCCAGGGGCTCGGCGGCGCCGTCGTACGCGGCGAGGACGGTGGCCAGCAGGGCCGGGAAACGCGCCTCCAGGTCGGCCGAACGCAGGGCGGTGAGACGGCGGTTGGCCTCCTCGCGCTGGCGGATGACGCCGGACTCGCGCAGCACCTTGAAGTGGTGACTGAGCGTGGACGGCGCGACGTCCACCGGGAAGGTGCCGCAGGCGCGTTCGGGCTCGGCGGCGAGGGTGCGCACGATCGTCATCCGGGTGGGGTCGGAGAGCGCGTGCAACACGTCGAGCAGGTCGATGTCCTCGACCTGCGGGTGCGCGAGCGCCGTCCGGCGGCGACTGGTGGTGCGGGGCACGGTGCCTCCAGGTTCGGCGCTCTTCTTCGATGTTCGACAAACCTCGAAGAAGAGTGGTACTAATTTCGTCGTTCGTCGAACATCGTAGCGTCCACTCGTGACTTCCAGGGGGAACCGACATGCGCGCACTCGTGATGGCTGCACCAGGTGGGGCGGAGAACTCACAGGTCAAGGCCATCGAGACGGCCCAGCCCGGCCCCGGACAGGTGACCGTCGACGTCGCCTACGCCGGGCTCAACTTCGTCGACGTCATGGCCCGGCGCGGCGACGGCGGCTACACCTCCGAGTGGCCCTACCTCCCGGGCAAGGAGGTGGCCGGGACGGTCCGGGCGCTCGGCGAGGGCGTCACCGGCCTCGCGCTCGGCGACCGGGTCGTGGCCGCACCGGTCGGCGGCGGGCTGGCGGAGGTCGCCGTCGCCGACGCCGCGCTCACCGTGCCCGTCCCGGCCGGGATCGGGCTGCGCGAGGCCGCGACCGTCCCGCTGGGCCTGGCCACGTCCGTCCTGCTGCTCACCGACGCGGGGCGCTTCACCGCCGGCGACACCGTGCTCGTGCACTCGGCGGGCGGCGGGATCGGCAGCGCCGTCGCCCAGCTCGTACCGCTGCTGGGCGGGGGCCGGCTGCTCGGCACGGTGGGCCGGCCGGAGAAGGCCGCGGCGGCCGTCGCGGCCGGGTACGACGCGGCGTTCGCGCGCGACGAGGACCTGGCCGAGGCCGTCCGGAAGGCAACGGACGGGCAGGGCGTCGACCTGATCCTCGACCCGCTCGGCACCTCGGCCCTGCCGACCGACCTCGACCTCGCCGCCCCCGGCGGCCGGATCGTCCTCTTCGGCAACGCGGGCGGCGGCGCCCTCGACGCGCTGCCCCCGCTCGGCCGCCTCATGGCCGGCAACCTCACCGTCACCGGCTTCAGCCACCGCAGCCTGGCCGCCACCGCCCCCGCGAAGCTGGCCCGCGCGATCCGCCGCGCCCTGGACCTCCTCGCCGAGTCCCACCTCCCCGTCCCCGTCATGGAGTTGGCCGACCTCACCGACGTCCCCGCCGCCCACGACGCGATGGAGGCGGGGAGAGCGACGGGCAAGTACGTGGTGCGGGTCGCCGGCTGAGCGAGAGACCCCCGGCGGCGACGGGGCCCTCCGAGGTGCGCTGAGGCGTACGACCGAGGGGTTGAGGCGACATAGGCGCCCGTCGCAGAGACGCCCTAGTCCTCGCCCGTCGCTGCGATCACCACCGCGTGGCCGTTGCCGATCCCCACGATCGCCGCGTCGAACGTCGCCTCCGTGACGGGACGCCACGGCTCACGCCCCCGTGGCCCCTCTCCGTACGCGGTCGACCCGTTCGCCCGCCACTGTGCGTCCGGGCCCAGCAGTGTCACCAGCCCGAGGCCGATCGCGTCGGCCACCGGTCGCATCGGGCCGTCGCCGCCCCGGTACACGAGATCCCGAATGAGGGTGCCACCGATCCACGGCGGTGCCTCCTCCGGCGACACCACGATCGCCAGCGCCGACTCCATCGCCCGCACGTCCTGCGGACCCCCGTGCCCGTACGTGCAGTGTCCGCAGTGCGGGTGGAGCAGGCCCGTCGGCTCCAGCACGTCCCAGCACAACCGGCCGTGACTGCGGCCGTCGTCCGGGCCGAGGTGGACGATCCGGTCGGGCATCAGCTCGACCCATTCCGCCAACCAGAGATGGAGGTCCGGGTCCGGGCCGAGGTCGTACGGGGGCGGCGGGGTGAAGGACAGATTCATGGTGGTCAGGCAGTCGGCGTGGTGGTGGGGGAAGAGGAGGAGGGGGCGAGCACATTGCATCTCAGGACCGGCCCCGTCACATGCCGCCCCTTCGTCGCCTCTTCGAAACCCGCCCTGACCGCCGGATTCTCCGCCGCCCCAGTGGCGAAAGCCTAGGGGATGGTGATCTCGGCGAGGCGGGGCGGGTGTGTCGGCGGCGCTGGCGGACCTTGCTGGCCCGGGCTTCGCAGACCGCCCCGACGACGGCCGCCAGGATGATCAGGATCAGCAGCCCGAGCACCGGTGGCCCCGGTGGCGACTGTAGTCCCTCAGCAGCGCCAGCAGGTTGATCAGCGTGCTGGCCGGGATGTTGCCGAGATTCACCAGGACGCGGCCGTTCATCGCCGTCTCACCGGGCTTGGCGGAGGGCCACAGGAGGCCGAATTCGCGGCTCTCGGAGCGGAGTTCGACGATCAGCTCGATGATCTGCCGGGTGGTGAGGTGCCGGATAGCCGGGTCGGAGGGGTGGATCGGGTGCAGGGCGTTCACGCGGCACCGTCCAGCTCGAACCACACCGTTTTGCCGAGCTCCTGGGGATCGACGCCCCATCGGTGGGTGAGGCCGGTGACGAGTTGCAGGCCCCGGCCGGTCTCGGAGAGGGCAGAGGGGGTCCGGGGCTCGGGGAACGCGGCACTGCGGTCGGCGACGGTGACGCGGAGGGTGTTGCGGAGGAAGACGATCAGGACGACGGGCGAGGTCGTCTCGCCGTGGCGCCAGGCGTTGACGATCAGTTCGACCAGCGCGAGTTCGGCGTCACAGACGGCGGAGGGCGGCCATCCGGCCCTGGCCATCGCCTCACGGAGGCTCTCACGGGCAAGGGTGAGGGAGGGGGAGTTGAGCTGACGCATGGGGATTCTCCCGGCGGTGCAGGCGGATTGACACTCCGTTAAGTGAGTGCCACATCACAGACTGTAGGACAGCGATGGCACATTTGCCACTCACTCATGGAAGTTTTGCCCTCACCGATGGGTCGCGCCGCTACGGTGGGATGCTTGAGGGATGCCACCTACCCCAACAGCACGCCGCAAGCGCGTCGGCATCGAGCTGCGAAAGATGCGAGATGCTGCCGGCCGCACGGCAGGAGAGGCTGCTGCCGTCCTCGGAGTGGACCGCAGCAAGATCACACTGATCGAGCAGGGGACCTACCCGGTCAGCGCCGAGCGAGTGGTGACGCTCGCCAGCGAGTACGAAGAGGGCGACGCCGCCTACGTCGACGCGGTCGCAGAGATGGCCGCCGACCGGACCAAGGGGTGGTGGGAAGAGCACAGAGGACTGGTGCCTGCCGGAATACTCGAAATCTCCGAGGTCGAGCACTATGCACACGGATTGTCGACGTACCAGATCTGCCATGTGCCCGGACTCATGCAGACGGAGGAAACGGCTCGGGCGATCTTCCGAGAGGTCTATCCGCCACTGCGGCCGTTGAACATCGAGGCACGGGTCGAAAACCGGATGCGCCGCGCCGAGTTGGTGACGCGGATCGAATACGAGGCGATCGTGCATGAGGCGGCTCTGCGCATGGAGTTCGGCGGTTCGGCAGTGGCGCGAGCACAGCTGAAGCACCTGCTCGCGCTCTCGGAGACGCCGAACGTCACGCTACGAGTGCTTGAGTTCAAGTCCGGCGGTTTCAAAGGCGCAGGTCAAGCAGTGATGTACGCACGTGGCCCGGTACCCCGCCTCGATACGGTTCAGCTGGACTCCGTAGGCTCACCGGCGTTCCTGACCGAGATGAATCAGCTGGAGAACTACCGGAACATCATCGGGGCGATGCGTGATCGAGCACTCGACCCGGCGGCTTCTCGGGATGCGATCTCCAGCATCATGAACGACCTGTGAGGGATCTGGTGGAAGAGCTCGCCTGGCGCAAGCCCAGCATCTGCGGTGATGGCAATAACTGCCCCGAGGTGGCGATCACCGCTGACGGTGTCCTCATACGCAGCAGTCTCGTTCCGGACGGCGTCGCCCAACTCACCACCGCCGAATGGCGGGATCTGGTCGCTGCGATCCGCGCGGGGGAGTTCGACCTCTAACCACGGGGTAGCGACGCCATCATGAACACGACCATGCGAAACGTGCTTGTGACCGTCGCTGCCGTCGCGGCCCTCGGCGCTGCCTCCGCCCCCGTGGCCTCCGCCGCCCCGGCCGTCCCCGCCGCCACCCGCAACCCCTCCACGGTCAAGGCCGCCGCCTACAACCAGGCCCGCAGCATCCTCGCCAACGCCGGCAGCAAGACCGCCGCCAAGTCCCACCCCGTCCACGGCAAGCCCGACGTCCCCGTCTCCTACGGCACCTCCCTCCTCGCCTCCGCCCGCGACGAGTTCCGTGCCGCCGACAAGAACCTCCCCCCCAAGGACAAGAAGTCGGACATGTCCATCGCCCACTACAACGCCATCCACAGCGCCGCCAAGACCATGGGCATCGACCGCTGGTAGCAACACCGCCGGCCCGGGCGACGTCTCCGTCGTCCGGGCCGTACCGGCGATACCCCCGTCACCTCCGGTAGAACACCTTCTTCGACCACACGAACCCGACGACCGTCAGGCCCGTGCACCACGCCATCGCACTCCACCCGCTACTGCCGATCTCCGTCCCCATCAGCAGCCCGCGCAGCGTCTCGATGATGGGTGTGAACGGCTGGTACTCGGCGAACCACCGCAGCACCGTCGGCATCGAATCCGGCGGGACGATCGCGCTCCCGATGAACGGCAGGAACGTCAGCGGCAGCGGCGTGTTGCTCGCGCTCTCCGGTGTCTTCGACACCAGCCCGATCCCCGCCGATATCCACGTCAGCCCCAGCGTCACGAACCCCAGCAACCCCGCCGCCGCCAGCCACTCCACCAGCCCCGCGTGCGGCCGGAACCCCATCGCCAGCGCCGCGCCTGTCACCAGTACCAGCGCGACCATCGTCTGGATCACGCTCCCGACGACGTGCCCCGCCAGGAACGCCGACCTCGATATCGCCATCGTCCGGAAACGGTTGACGATCCCCTCGGTCATATCCACGCAGACACCGACCGCCGTGGCCACCGATCCCGCCGTCGCCGTCATCAGCACGATCCCCGGCGCCACGTAGTCGATGTAGTTCCCACCGCCGATCCCCGCGCCCAGCGCCCCGCCGAACCCGTAGTTGAAGAGCGCCAGGATCATCACCGGCATCAGCACGACCGAGAACGTCATCGCCGGGTACCGCAGCGCGTGCTTCAGATTCCGCCGCAGCATGGTCAGTGAGTCGCTGACCGCGTAGCTCATCGCCGCACTCATCGCGCGCCCTCCCCCGTGAGCGTCAGGAACACGTCGTCCAGGTCCGCCGTCTCCACGACCAGCGACTCCGCCCGCACGCCCGCGTTGTCGAGCGCGTCCAGCACGGCCTTCACCGTGATCACCGAGTTGTCGCCCGGGATGTCCAGGCGCAGCCCCTCGGCGTCCGCCGTCGCGTAGTCGAACAGCTCCGCCGCCGCGTCGAGTTGGCCCGCGTCCGCGAACCGCACCCGGATCCGCCCGCCCGGGACGATCCGTTTCAGCTCCTCGGCCGTGCCCTCCGCCACGATCCGGCCACCGTCCAGCACCGCTATCCGGTCGGCGAGTTGATCCGCCTCCTCCAGGTACTGCGTGGTGAGGAAGACCGTCACCCCGTGGTCCGCCACCAGCCCCCGGATGATCTCCCACATCGTGCGCCGGCTCCGGGGATCCAGCCCCGTCGTGGGCTCGTCCAGGAAGATCACCCGGGGATCCCCGACCAGCGTCATCGCCAGGTCCAGCTTCCGCCGCATCCCGCCCGAGAAGGTGGACACCGGCTTCCGCGCCGCCTCCGTCAGGTCGAACCGCCGCAGCAGTTCCTCCGCCCGCCTCCGCCCCTCCCGACGGCGGAGGTGGTTGAGGTCCGCCATCAGCATCAGGTTCTCCTCGGCCGTCAGCAGGTTGTCCACCGCCGAGAACTGCCCGGTGACCCCGATCGCCGCCCGCACCCCATCCGCCTCGCGGACGACGTCGTGCCCGGCCACCCGGGCCACCCCGCCGTCCGCCGGGATCAGCGTGGACAGGATCTCCACCGTCGTCGTCTTGCCGGCCCCGTTCGGCCCCAGCAGGGCGAACACCGTGCCCGCCGCGATCTCCAGGCCGATGCCGTCCAGCACGACCTTCTCCCCGTACGCCTTGGTCAGTCCGACCGCCGAGATCGCCGCCATCACGCCCGCCGGACGGTGATGTCGCCCATTTCGGTCTGCGCCCGGACCTCGACGGTCTCGCGGGCCTCGCCCGGACCCTCCGTCGCGCCCAGCTCGTTGCGCAGCCGGCCGTGCTTGCTGTGCACGTCCAGCCAGGCCGCCGTGCCCTCCGCGATGCCGACCTCCAGCTCCCCGAGGGCCGTCTGCAGCGACACCCGCCCGCGCTCGACCCGGCCGATCCGGATCGGGCCGTGCGCCGTCTTGGCGTCCACCCCGGCGTGCGCGGTGCCGACCTCGATCCGGCCGAAGGACGCGTTGGCCTTGACGTCCCCGTGGACCTCGCGGACCTCGGTGTCGCCGTTGCTGTTCTTGACCGTCAGCACGCCGAGCACCGTGCCGATCTCGATCCGGCCGAGGCCGGAGACCTCCGCGTCGCCGTCCGCCGAGCCCAGCCGGACGTCCCCGCTGTCCGTCTTGAGTGAGACGTTGGCCGCGCTCTCGACGTGGATCCGGCCGAGCGAGGTCTTCAGTCGGCAGTCGCCGAGCGGGCCCTCGGTGACGAAGGTGGCCAGCGGGGCGTCCCCGTCGATCTCCGAGCCGGCCGGCAGCTCGATCAGGACGTCGACCGAGCCGACGCGGCCGAACACGTTGCGCTTGCGGGGGCCCTTCAGGGTGAGCCGGCCGCCGGCGAAGTCGACCTTCGTCTGCTGCGCGGCCTTGACGTCCAGCTCGACGGCGGTGTTGGACGGCGTCACCTCGGCGACGACGTCGGTGCGCTTGCCGGCGCGGATCCGCACCGAGGCGATGTCGAACTCGATGACGGCGGTGATCGGGCCGTTGGTCTCGTACGTGGGCATGGCTGTCCCGTCCTCTTGGCTTCGAAGGGTGTTCCCGCTGGTCGGAGCGGGGGCGACGTCGATGGTGTGAAGCAGTGCAGGTCGTACGGGTGGTGCGGAGAAGCGTTACTGGACCCAGCCGGTGAACCCCTGCCCACGGCCGCGCCGGGACTGCGGCTGGGGGTGGACGGCCGGCCTCGCGACCGGCTCACCGCCCTCCAGCGCGCCCGCCACGACCCGGACCAGCCAGGCGTTGAGCGAGAGGCCCTCCTGCCCGGCGGCCTCCTCGGCCCTGGTCTTGAGGTGCGCCGGGAGCCGGAGGTTGATCCGGGCGGTGCCGCCCTCGTCCGCCTCCGGCACCGCGAGCGGCGCCTGTGGCACCACCGGAGCCGTCGGTGGCGCCATCGGCGGCGCCACCGCCTCCACCTCGTGCGGGAAGGCGTCGCTGCCCGGCGGCACACTCACCACGAACTCGGGGTTCGTGCCGCGCAGCCGCACGTCCACCGAGCCCGGCGCGAGCTCACGGGTGATCTCGCTCGTGGCCGCAGACAGCGCGTTGAGCAGGGTGAGCCGCACGGCCGACTCCAGCGGCAGCGTCAGCCGCTCGGCCAGCGCACGGGCTTCTTCCCCGCCCGTGCCCGCGGCCACCGCGAGCTCGTTCCGAAGGTTTTCGACGTACGGCGTGAGGTCCATGGCTCAACTATGGCACGGAGGTGGCGCCATGTCGAGTGATTGATGGCACCACTTTGGCGCCACGCAAGTGCCGCTCAAGCGCCACGCAAGCACCACGCGAGCGCCGCCGCCGGCACCATGGCACCGCAGAACGCGGAACCGCCCCGCCGACCGAGGCCGACGGGGCGGTTCACCAGGGAAAACGCGGGGACTAGCCCTGCTGCCACCCCGCCAGGTACGTGTCGATCTCGCCGACCAGCCGCGCCTTGCCGGCCTGGTCCAGGAACGACGCCTCCACCGCGTTGCGCGCCAGCCCGGCCACGCCGGCCTCGTCCAGGTCCAGCAGGCGGGCCGCCACCGCGTACTCGGTGTTCAGGTCCGTGCCGAACATCGGCGGGTCGTCGCTGTTGATCGTGACGAGCAGGCCGGCGTCCACCATCCGCTTGATCGGGTGCTCCTCGATCCGCTCCACGGCGCGCGTGGCGATGTTCGAGGTCGGGCAGACCTCCAGCGCGATCCGGTGCTCCCCCAGGTGGTCCAGCAGCGCCGGGTCCTTCACGGACTGCGTGCCGTGGCCGATGCGCTCGGCGCCCAGCACCCGCAGCGCGTCCCACACCGTCTCCGGACCGGTGGTCTCACCGGCGTGCGGGACGGAGCGCAGACCGGCCGCGCGCGCCCGGTCGAAGTACGGCTTGAACTGCGGGCGCGGCACACCGATCTCCGGACCGCCCAGACCGAAGCTGACCAGGCCCTCCGGCGCCAGCTCCGTCGCCAGCCGGGCGGTGACCTCGGCGGCCTCCAGACCGGCCTCGCCCGGGATGTCGAAGCACCAGCGCAGCACGACGCCGAGCTCCTTCTCGGCGCGCAGCCGGGCGTCCTCGATCGCCTCCATGAAGGCGACCTCCGGGATGCCGCGCTTCACCGAGGAGTACGGGGTGATCGTCAGCTCGGCGTACCGGATGTTCTGGCGCGCCATGTCCTCGGCGACGCCGTAGGTGAGCGCGCGGACGTCCTCGGCGTCGCGGACCAGGTCCACGACGCTCAGGTACACCTCGATGAAGTGCGCGAAGTCGGTGAAGGTGAAGTACTCGGCGAGCGCCGCCGGGTCGGCCGGCACCTTCGACCGCCCGGCGTGCCGGGCGGCCAGTTCGGCGACGACCCGCGGCGAGGCCGAGCCGACGTGGTGGACGTGCAGTTCCGCCTTCGGCATGCCGGCGATGAACGCCTCGATGCCACGGGCCCCGGTGGGGTTTCCGATCCGACTTCCGTCCGGCTGGACCACGGTCGTTCCCTTCTTTCCTGCTGCTCTACGCGCGTTCGCTGTGCGGCCAAGGATAGGGCGCCGGGGCCGGACGACCGTTCGCGACCGGGTGCCGGTCTTCGCCTTCCGCAGCGCGCGGTTCCCCGCGCCGCTCTCGGGGCGCGGGGAAAAGAGGTGGGGGAAGAGAAGGTGCGCGGGGAATGGGCGGGGAGAGGGGACGGGCCCCGGCAAGCAGGGCGCTCATCCGCCCAGGGCCACGGCCACCGTGTGGATCACCAGGCCGGCCAGGGCGCCGACCACCGTGCCGTTGATGCGGATGAACTGCAGGTCACGGCCGACGTTGGCCTCGATCTTGCGCGACGCGTCGTCGGCGTCCCAGCCCGCCACCGTCTCGGAGATCAGCGAGGTGATCTCCGTGCGGTACGTGTCGACCAGGTACTGGGCCGCGTCCTGGAGCCAGCCGTCCACCTTGGCCTGGAGCTTGCCGTCCGTCGCCAGGCGCGTGCCGAAGCGCTGCACACCGTCGCGGATGCGCCGGCGCAGTTCGCTGTCCTCGTCCTCCGCCGCGTTCAGGACCAGCGTGCGGACGGCCGCCCAGGTGGAGGCGATCAGGTCCTGCACCTCGGGGCGGGCGAGCATCTCGACCTTGGCCCGCTCGACGCGGGCGATGGTCTCCGGGTCGGTCTGGAGTTCGGTGGCGAAGTCGGCGAGGAACTTGTCGACCGCGCCGCGCGCCGGGTGGGCCTGGTCGTCCCTGATGTCGGTGACGAACCGCATCAGCTCCTTGTAGACCCGCTCGCCGACCTGGTGGTCGATGAACTTGGGCGTCCAGCCCGGCGTCTTCTGGCTGACCCGCTGGACGACCTCCTCGTGGTTGGCCGTCAGCCAGTCGTGCGCGCGGACGGCGACCAGGTCGACCACGCCGTGGTGGCCGCCGTCCGCGACCACCTTGCCCAGCATCCGGCCCATCGGCTGGGCCACCGAGGTGGCCGCCGCCCGCCTGGTCACCGCCTCGCCGACGACCGCCTGCACGTCGTCGTCGCGCAGCACCGCGAGCACGCCGCGCAGCGCGGCCGACGCCTCCCTGGTGACCCGCTCGGCGCTGCCCGGGGCGGCCAGCCACTCCCCCAGCCGCCGGCCGATGCCGAGGGCGGCGAGCCGGCCGCGGACCACGTGGCCGGAGAGGAAGTTCTCCCCGACGAAGTCGCCGAGCGAGCGGCCGAACGCGTCCTTCTTCGTCGGGATGATCGCGGTGTGCGGGATCGGCAGGCCGAACGGGCGGCGGAACAGCGCCGTCACCGCGAACCAGTCGGCCAGCGCGCCGACCATGCCCGCCTCCGCCGCCGCGGCCACGTACCCGGCCCAGGCGCCCGCGCCGGCCGCCTCGGCCCACGTGGACAGGGCGAAGACCAGGGTCGCGAAGGCCAGCAGGCCGGTCGCGATGGTCTTCATCCGGCGGACGCCGCGTCTCTTCTCCTCATCGGCCGCGGTGAACCGGACCCCGGGGCCCGTCCCGCTGAAGGCTTCGTCGCTCACCCCGCCAGTCTGCCCGCTGGGCAGCGCGAGCGGGGGCGCGCCCCGCGATCACGCGCCGGGCGACGCTCCCCTACGCCCCGCCCAGCACGATCCGCCGCACCCTCGGCGCCTCCCAGCGTGCCGGATCCGTGCACCGCCGCCCGTCCAGCAGCACCCGCACGCCCTGCAGGTCCTCCGGCCCCAGCGCGCGGTACTCCGGGTGGTCCGCCTGCAGCACCGCCGCCGCCACCGGCTCCCCGGCGTGCGGGGGCAGCCCCAGCGCCGTCAGTTCGTCCGCGCCGTACAGCGGATCGGTGACGTACGGTCGCGCGCCCGCCGCCGCCAGCGCCTCGACCAGCGGGAATACCCCCGAGTACGCCGTCTCCTTGACGCCGCCCCGGTACGACGCGCCGAGCACCAGCACGCCCTGCCCGGCCACGCCGCCCGCGAGCGTCCCGTCCAGCAGCCCGACCGCGTACCCGGGCATCTCCAGGTTGGCCTCGCGGGCAGCCCGGACGACCGTCGCCGTCGGGTCGTTCCACAGGTACAGCCGCGGGTAGACCGGGATGCAGTGCCCGCCGACCGCGATGCCGGGCCGGTGCAGGTGGCTGTACGGCTGCGAGTTGCACGCGTCGGCGACGGCCGCGAAGTCGACACCGATCCGGTCGGCGTACCGCGCGAACTGGTTGGCCAGCGCGATGTTGACGTCCCGGTACGTCGTCTCCGCGAGCTTGGCGAACTCGGCCGCCTCCGCCGAGGCCAACTCCCACACGCCGTTGGGCCGGGGCAGGTCGGGGCGGGGGTCGAAGTCCAGCACGGCGCGGTAGAAGTCGGCGCCGCGCCGGGTGGACACCGCGTCGAGGCCGCCGACCAGCTTGGGGTAGCGCCGCAGGTCGGCGAAGACCCGGCCGGTGCGCACCCGCTCCGGGCTGAAGACCAGGGCGAAGTCGGCCCCGGCGGCCAGCCCTGAGCCGGCCGCCAGCCGGGGCGCCCAGCGGCCGCGGGTGACGCCGACCGGCAGCGTGGTCTCGTAGCTGACGAGCGTGCCCCGGCGCAGCCCGGCGGCGACGGCGTCGGTGGCGGCGTCGAGCAGGGCGAAGTCCGGCGTGCCGTCGGCCGCGGTGACGAGGGGGACCACCAGGACGACGGCCTCCGCACCGGCGACGGCGATGGTGGTGTCGGTCGTCGCGGTCAACAGCCCTTCGGCGACGACCCGTTTCAGGGACTCGTCCAAACCCTCCTCACGGGGGAACGGTGGCACGCCCTGGTTGACGGACCGGACCACCCGGGGCGCGATGTCGGCGCCTGTCACCCGGTGGCCCTTGAGCGCGAACTGCACGGCGAGCGGCAGGCCGAGCTTGCCCAGGCCGACCACGCAGACGTCCATGGGCTCGCCGTGCTGCGGGCTCATCCCCGTCCTCCGTTCACCGAGTTGGCCAGCCGGCGCCACACCGGGTAGCGCCGCAGGCCGCGGCGCAGGTGCTCCGGGACGATGCCACGCCACAGCTGCTGGGCGAGGTTGAGCGGCGCTGGCAAGGGGTCCGCCGCCTCGGCCGTCTCCCGCAGGAGGAACAGCTCGTCGGGCAGCCCGAGTTGGCCGTCCCGGAAGGCCGGGTAGCCGGCGTAGTGGCGGTGGCCCTCCACGACCGCCGGCGGCTCGCCGTGCGCCGCCTCGTAGCGGATCAGGTCGCGCAGCGCCTCCGGCCGTCCGGCGGCGGCCAGTTCGAGGCGCAGCCGGTCCGGGACGGGCAGACGGTGGTAGACCTCGCGGGCGCCGAAGCAGTCGACCAGGCGGCCGACCTCGGCGCAGACGCGGTGCTGCACGTCGTCGTCGAGGAGCAGGAAGCCGTCCCGGAGCAGGCGCGGGACGTCCCACGCGAAGCTGCGGACGCGGAGCGCGTCGAGCTCCTCCCCCGGTTCGGCGAGATCGGCGGCGACCTGCTGGAGGGCGGCGATGCCGCGCAGCCGGTCCAGGACGGAGGCGCGCTCGGTGACGTTGCCGCGGTCCTCGCGCAGCACGAGGTGGTAGTAGTCGTAGTCGGCGAGGACGGAGACGCGCTCGGCCCGCAGGCAGGCCTCCAGGGTGAACGGCTGGTCGGAGAAGACCTTCAGTCCCTCGTCGCGGCAGAGCCCGTGCCGCCGGACGAGGTCCAGCCGGAACAGCTTGGTGTCGGACAGCGCCCAGGCGAGGGCCGAGTCGGCGAAGCCGACGGACTCGGCGCTGGCGTGGAAGATCCCCTGCGGCACCAGCCGGCCGTTCACCCCGACCTGCTTGGGCACGACGACGTCCGAGCCCCACGCGTCGGCCGCCGTGACCAGCCGCTCCAGCGCCTCGTCACCGAGCCAGTCGTCGGCGCCGAGGAACAGCACGTAGCGGCCGCGGGCCAGCGCCAGCGCACGGTTGGTCGGAGCGGCCGGGCCGCCGGAGTTGCGCTGGTGCACCACGCGGAACAGGCCGGGGTGGCGGGCCGCGTAGTCGTCCAGGACGGCCTCGCCGCCGTCCGTGGAGCCGTCGTCGACGACCACGACCTCGAACCGGCCGGGGGGCAGGGTCTGGGCGACCAGCGACTCCAGGCAGGCGGTCAGGTAGGGCATGGTGTTGTGGACGGCGACCACCACGGTCACGTCGGGTCCGGTCATCGGGTCGTGCTGCCCCTCGGGTGCTCGGTGCGGTGGGCGGTCGGGTGTACGGGCGTGCGGTCGGTCCGCCGTGCGCGGTGCGTGGCGCGCGCGTCGACGCAGGCTCAACCCGCGCACCCGCCGGGGAGTCACGGCACTCCCCGGACGGGCGACGGCGGTCAACCGGATGCCCCGGCACTCACCCTCCGAGCTCTCGGCCGATCACGGCCTCAGCCGATCGCGACCTCCGCGTACATCCGCGCGATCACGTCCTCGATCGCCGGCTCCCGGACCGACAGGTCCACCAGCGGGTACCGCGCCGCCACGGCCGCGACGAGCGGTGCGGCGCTCTCCTTCGCCGGGAAGGCCAGCCACTGCCGCGGGCCGTCGACCTTCACCACCCGCGTGCCGGGCACCTCGATCGGCGGGCGGGCCTCGGCGAGGTCGACGACCAGCGTCCGCTCGCTCTCCCCCGCGTCGTGCAGGCCGGCCAGCCCGCCGTCGTAGACGACCCGGCCGTGGTCGATGACCATCACCCGGTCGCAGAGCTGCTCGATGTCGGTCAGGTCGTGGGTGGTGAGCAGGACGGTCGTGCCGCGGTCGCGGTTCACCTCGCGGAGGAACTCGCGCACCCTGCTCTTGCTGACCACGTCCAGGCCGATGGTCGGCTCGTCCAGGTACAGCACCTGCGGGTCGTGCAAGAGCGCGGCGGCGAGGTCGCCGCGCATCCGCTGGCCGAGCGAGAGCTGGCGCACGGGGGTGTCCAGCAGCGCCGCCAGGTCGAGGAGTTCGACGCAGCGGGCGAGGTTCTCGCGGTACCTCGGATCGGGGATCCGGTAGATCCGGCGGGCGAGTTCGAAGGAGTCGCGCAGCGGGAGGTCCCACCAGAGCGTGGTGCGCTGGCCGAAGACCACGCCGATGCGGCGGGCCAGCGCGACGCGCTCGCGGGCCGGGTCCACCCCGGCGACGCGCAGCCGCCCGCTGCTGGGGACGAGGATGCCGGTGAGCATCTTGATGGTGGTCGACTTGCCGGCCCCGTTCGGGCCGATGTAGCCGACGCACTCGCCGGCCTCGACGGCGAAGGTGAGCCCGTCCACCGCGCGCACCTCGCGCTTCACCCGGCTGAACCGGCCGGTGCGGGCGCGGACGGTGAAGGTGCGGCGGACGTCTTCGAGTTCGATCAGTGCCATGGGGAGTTCCTCACGAGGTGGTGGGGTTCAGCTGCCGGTGCCGCGGTACGCCCGCAGCCCGGCGCGCCAGGCGAGGCCGGCGGCGGCGGTGCAGAGCGCGGCGGCCACCGGGGAGGCGTACTGGAACGCGGTGGGCAGGCCGAGCGGGTCCGGGCGGTCCAGGATGCGCAGCGTGGGCAGCCAGTTGACGAAGGCCAGCGGGACGCCGAAGACGACGCCGGCGACGAGCTCCTTCGCGAAGATCGTCGGCGGGTAGTGGAGCAGCGTGGCGCCGCCGTAGGTGACGGAGTTCTGGATCTCCTTGGCCTCGCCCCACCAGAACTGGACGGTCGCGGTGCCGATCCAGATCGCGCCGAAGATGACGCAGCCGCACACCAGCAGGACGGGCACCAGCAGGACGCGGTCCCAGGTCCACGTCACGTGCAGTTCCGTGAGCGACCACACGAGCACGGCGAGGGCCTGGACCGGGCGGCCGAGGCGGCGCAGCGAGAAGCGCTCGGCGCACAGCTGGGCGAGGGCCGGGGCGGGCCGGATGAGCATGGTGTCCAGCGTGCCGTTGACGATCCGCTGGCCGAGGCCGTCGACCGAGCCGACGAGCAGGTTGGCGACGCCGAGCGAGAAGGTGGCGGTGGCGTAGAGGAAGGCCAGTTCGGGCAGGGTCCAGCCGCCGAGCTGGTCGGTGTGCCGGAACATCAGCACCAGGACGACGAAGTCGAGCGAGTGCGTGAGCAGGCTCGCGCCGAGGGTCAGCGCGAATGACGCCCGGTAGGCCATCGTCGAGCGCATCCACATCGAGGCGCACATCCACCAGGAGCGGACGGCCCAAGCCGTGCGGGTCGGCATCGGCTCGGCGTGGAGGGTCTCAGCCACCCTGGACCACCACCCGGCGGGTCGCCAGCAGCTGGGCCGCGCGGCCGGCGGCGAGCAGCACGACGGCCCAGGCGAGTTGGAAGCCGAGCGGGCCGAGCAGGGCGGCGCCGGTGCGGCGCTCCAGGAAGACGTCCGTCGGCGCCTGGAGCAGCGCCGCCCACGGCAGGAGGTGCGCGAGTGCGCCGAGAGGGCCGGGGAAGAGCGCGATCGGCAGCAGCGCCCCGGAGAAGAACATCGAGACGACGAGCATCACCGAGCGCACCCCCTCCGAGTCGTGCAGCCAGAAACCGGTGATCGAGACGAGGAAGCGCAGCCCGAAGCTGACCACCGTCGCGAGCAGCACGGCGAGCAGGAAGACCGCCCAGGTCACCGGGTGCCGGGGCAGTTGGATCCGGAAGACCAGTGCGCCGACCAGCAGGGGCACGGTGCCGCGGACGAGCAGTTGGAAGGCGGCCCGGCCGAGATCGGTGGCCAGCCACCAGCCCTGGAAGTCGACCGGCCGATAGAGGTCGACGGCGATGTCCCCGCTGCGGAAGCGGTCCTGGACGTCGTCCTGGAAGCCGCCGCCCCACACGGCGACGGTGACCAGCAGGGACTGGCTCACCCAGATGTAGGTGACGGCCTGGGCCTGGTCGTAGCCGCCGAGGCTGGGGCGGGCCTGCCAGAGGGCGAGGAAGGAGGAGGCCAGGATGATGCCGAAGACGGTGTTGGTGAAGGTGCCGGCCAGGGTGGCGGCGCGGTAGGTGGAGTAGCGGCGGAAGGATCCGCGCGCGACGGCGGCGTAGAGCCCGGGCGCGTTCGGCATATTGTCTCCTTGTCGACAAATACAGGCACAGGACGGCCCGCAGGCGTCCGCGCACGCCCCAGCGGCTCCGACCTGCCGGACCCGGGGGTACCGGGCCGATCGGGCGGAGCTGCCAGAACCGGATGCGCTATGTGGTTTGCATCTTTCACCGTACCGCCGGACCCCGAGCCCCGCACCCGGTTTCCACCGACCCCCCGCCACAGCCGATGGCACCTGACCGCCAGTCAAATAGCACATAATCTCGGCATGACCGTGAGCACCCGCCGCCAGGCCAAACGGGCCCTGCGACGCCAGGCCCGCCGCGCCCTCCCGCTCTGGCGCCGACTCCTGCCCACCTGGCGAGTCGTCCTCGGCGCCGTCGTCACCCTGCTGATGACCGCCGCCGCCGCCTTCGCCGTGCTCTACGTCATCGTCCCGGTGCCCGACCCCAACGCCCACGCCGTGGCCCAGAACAACATCTACCTCTACTCCGACGCCACCACCGAGATCGCCCGCACCGGCGCCGTCAACCGCACCGACGTCGCCATCGACAAGATCCCCCTCGACACCCAGCACGCCGTCGTCTCCGCCGAGGACCGCACCTTCTACCAGAACCGCGGCATCGACCTGAAGGGCATGCTCCGCGCCGGCTGGAACACCCTCACCGGCAAGGGCACGCAGGGCGGCTCCACCATCACCCAGCAGTACGTCAAGAACTACTACCTGACCCAGGACCAGACCATCGCCCGCAAGGGCCGCGAACTATTCATCGCCCTCAAGGTCGACCAACAACGCGACAAGAACGAGATCCTGGCCGGCTACCTCAACAGCAGCTACTTCGGCCGCGGCGCCTACGGCATCCAGAGCGCCGCCCACGCCTACTACGGCGTCGACGTCTCCGAACTCACCCTCGCCCAGGGCGCCTACCTCGCCGCACTCCTCCAGGCCCCCAGCTCCTACGACGTCAAAACCGCCAAGCCCGCCAACCGCGACAAGGCCATCGCCCGCTGGAACTACACCCTCGACGGCATGGTCCAGCTCGGCTTCCTCGACGCCGCCGACCGCGCCGCCGAAACCTTCCCCGAGCCCGTCGACCCCCAGCCCACCACCGGACTCTCCGGACAGGCCGGCTACCTCGTCGGCGTCGCCGACGACTACCTCACCTCCGCCGGCATCATCGACGCCGCCACCCTCAAGGCCGGCGGCTGGCGCATCACCACCACCTTCGACAAACCCAAGCAGGACGCCTTCACCAAGGCCGTCCAGCAGGAACTCACCGACGAACTCGACCCCAAGGCCCGGCCCACCACCGACACCGACGTCCGCGTCGCCGGCGCCTCCGTCGAACCCGCCACCGGCCGCGTCGTCGCCGTCTACGGCGGCCCCGACTACGCCAAGCAGCCCTACAACGACGCACTGCGCCAGGACAACCAGATCGGCTCCACCTTCAAGCCCATCGACCTCGCCGCCGGCCTCGTCGCCCAGCACACCCCCGACGGCCGCCCGATCACCACCGAGACGCGCTACGACGGCACCAGCGAACGCCACGTCACCGGCGGCCCCACCCCGTACGCGCCGCCCAACGAGGACGACATCGACTACGGCAACATCACCCTGCGCTACGCCATGGTGAAGTCCGTCAACTCCGTGTACGCGCAGGAGGGCGTCGACGCCGGACTCGCCCGCGTCCGCGACACCGCCGTCAAGCTCGGCATCCCCGACAACGTCCCCGGCATGGACCCGGCCAACACCTCGATGACCCTCGGCACCGCCACCCCCAGCGCCCTCGACCTGGCCGGCGTCTACGCCGCCCTCGCCAACCACGGCCGGGCACGCACCCCGTGGTCCGTGCTCAAGCTCGAACGCCTCGGCACCGGCTCCGGATCCGGCTCCGTCGACGTACCCAAGATGCCCGACCACGCCGCCACCGACGCCCTCGACCGCCAGATCGCCGACACCGTCACCGACGTCCTGCGCGACGTCGTCAGCACCCGCGGCACCGGCGCCGCCGCCCTCGACCTCGGCCGGCCCGCCGCCGGAAAGACCGGCACCACCGACTCCAACCTCTCCGCCTGGTTCGCCGGCTTCACCCCCCAACTCACCACCACCGTCGGCCTGTTCCGCGAAAACCCGAAGACCCACGCCAAGGAGCCGCTGGCCGGCACCGCCGGCCTCACCCGGATCAACGGCGGCACCTTCCCCACCAAGATCTGGACCGCCTACATGACCGACGCCCTCGACGGCACCGAGGTCAAGCACTTCGACCTCCAGACCGGACGCGGCAACGGCGGCGGCCAGAACAACTGGCCCACCGGCAGCGCTTCCACGAGCGCCGCACCCAGCGCAGGCGTCACCCCCACCCCCGGCGCCACGCCCCCCGGCACCGCACCCTCACCCGCGCCGACCGCCACCGCCCCCGCGCCGGCCCGACCCACAGCCACCGGCGGCGAACCGACCCCCGGCCCCGCCGCCCCCAGCCCGCAGGCGCCCGCCCCCACCCCCACCCAGGAGCAGCCCAGCGCCACGCCCCGGCCCAGCCAGACGCACCAGCCCAAGCCCACGCCCCCGGTGTCCGCCAGCGCGCCACCCACCGGCGCGGCCACGCAGCCGGCGGCGCCGTGACGCCGAGCAGCAACCCCGAGCAGTAACTCCAGGTGGGGCGCGTGCCGATCGGTACGCGCCCCTACTTCGCCACCAACTCCCGCTCCAACGGCGTCCGGAAGCGCGGCGTCACCCGCACCTCCCCCAGCCAGCCCGCCAACCGCGCCGCCTCACCCGCGATCGCCCCCTCCGCCTCCGCCCCGACATCCCCGAACAACCGCCACACAACCTCGCCGTCGGCCCGCTGCGCCCAGCCGCCGACCACCCGGCCGCACCACCACACCGTCGGACCGGCGTTCCCCGCCCGGTCGAACAGCGCCGGGACGTCCTCCGGCCGCAGGTACCAGTCCCGCCCGCGCCAGCCCATCACCGTCGGATCCAGCGCCGGCAGCAGCGCCGCCCACGGCTCCGGCCCGCCCACCGGCTCCGCGTCCCCCGGCAGGACCAGCGCCGGCACCCCGCCGGACAGCTCCACCGCCTCGGCACCGACGTCCGCCAAGGCCTTGCGGGTGTCCCCCAGCGTCCAGCCCGTCCACCACTTCACGTCCTCGACCGTGGCCGGCCCGTACGAGGCCAGCCAGCGGCGCGCCACCTCCGCCTTCGCCTCCCGCACCGGCACGTCCGGCCACTGCGGCACCGGCGCCCACGGGTAGCCGCTGCTCAGCCACGACCCCCGCGGCCGGCCGCGCCGCACGTGCCCGTCCGCCGCGAGCAGCCGCAGCAGCCGGCTGCCGACGCTCTGCTTGGCCTCGTACGGCTTGCCCGCCGACATCAGCATCTGCTCGCGCAACTCCGGTACGTCCTGGCCGAGTTGCTGCGTCGTCGCCTCACCGCGACGGGCCAGCGCGGCCAACACCGCGCGCTCCGCCGCCGCCAGTCGGGCCTCGTCCCAGCCCTCGGCGTGGTCCCGCAGGTGCTTCAGCAGCGTCGCCCGCTCCCTGGCGGCGATCGCCCGCGCCGTCGACGAGCTCACGTAGGGCGCGAACTCCTCCGTCACGGCGAATATCGTCCGCCGCATCGACAGCAGCTTCACCAGCGAGACGTCCTCGTACAACGCCCGCTCCACCTCGGCCGCCGACGGCTCCAGCAACCGCGCGCACGCCGACAGGTACACCGTCGCGGCATCCGTCGCGTGCAGCCCGACGACGGCGTCCGCCGCCTCCTCCACCCATGCCACCCGGGCGGACGGCGCCAGCAGGTGCCGCCACCCCACCCGGGCCCGCCGCTCGTCGTCCCCGATCACCGGCACACGCGTCGTCATGCCCGGACCGTACCGCCCGGCACCGACAATCCGCGGCAACGGCGGCCCGAACCGGTCCGCCGGTCACACCGCAGGGGCGTCGCCCAGGATCGTCCACTCCGGGCCGAGTTCCCGGCGCAACGCCTCCAAGGCGGCCCGGGCCCGGGCCTGGAACTCGACCCTCTCCATCACCGACCACGGCGCGGGGCCCCCCGGGTCGGCCCAGTCGATCGAGGACTGGAACAACACGGTCAGCTCGTCCAGCTCGGCCACGAGTCCGGCGCTGATCGGCAGGCGGTCGAGCGCGGCCGGATACCCGTACGGGCTCTCCACGTCGAACGGCCACAGCATGGTGCCCACGACACCGGGCTCGAACAGGACTCGCATCGGCTCCGGGGTCACAGGTAGAGACCCGTCGAGCCCTCGGTGTCACCGAAGCGCATCGCCGCGACGGCGTGCAGGTCCCGCTCGCGCAGCAGCACGTAGGTGGCGCCGCGGACCTCCACCTCCAGCTTGTCCTCCGGGTCGTACAGGACGCGGTCGCCCGGCTCCACCGCGCGCACGCTCTGGCCCACGGCGACGGCCTCCGCCCACGCGCACCGCTTCGACAGCTCCGCGGTCGCCGGGATGATGATCCCGCCGGTGGAGTGGCGTTCGCCCTCACCGCTGTCCAGCTTCACCAGGACGCGGTCGTGCAGCATCCTGATCGGGAGCTTCTCGCCCAGGCGGTCGTGCCGGGGAGCGTCGAGGGCGGTCTTGGCGCTCGGTTCGTCGTTCGTACTCACGGTCCCGAAGGTACCGCCCCCGGGCGGGCGGCGTGACGCTGGCCCGGCACGCGGGAAGCCGGGAACGCGGAAGCCGGGAAGGCGGAAGGCCGGGAACGCGGAAAGCCGGGCGCTCGACCGCGCCCGGCTCCCCGACGGCGGCGGGTCAGTCCTTGCGGCGCTTCCGCGCCGAGGCCAGCAGCAGCACCACGCCGACGCCGACCAGCGCCACCGGGACGATCCGCTCCTTGCGCGGCTGCCCCTTCTCGTCCACGAACCGGACCTTCAGCTTCTCCACCGCGCCGTTGGCCGCCACGTACACGCGGGCCGTCTTCTCCTCGACCGCGGCGACGGCCTTCGCCTTCACCTGGGCACTGATCGTCGTCGGGTGGACGCGCATGGCGAGCTCGTCGAGGGTCTCCGCCAGCTTGGTGCGGGTCCGCGCGATGTCCGCCTCGATCTGGGCGGTCGTCCGCGCCGACTTGTCCTGCGTGCTCGCCTCGCCCACTCGGGCCACCCCATTCACTTCACTGATGTTGTCCTGTGCGACTGACCCAGTCTGTCAGCTGCCGGGCAGCGCCGCGCGGCCCCACCCACCATCGGAGGTAAGTTTGCCGTGGTACGACCCCGTCCACGCAACAGGAGAGTCCGACCGTGAGTGAGCGTCTCCAGCCCGGCGACAAGGCCCCCGCCTTCACCCTTCCCGACGCCGACGGCAAGCAGGTCTCGCTGGCCGACCACCTCGGCCGCAAGGTCATCGTCTACTTCTACCCGGCCGCCCTCACCCCCGGCTGCACCAAGCAGGCCTGCGACTTCACCGACAACCTGGAGGCCTTCGCCGGCGCCGGCTACGACGTCATCGGCATCTCGCCCGACAAGCCGGAGAAGCTCGGCAAGTTCCGCGAGACCGAGGACCTCAAGGTCACCCTCCTGTCCGACCCGGAGAAGGAGACCCTGACGGCATACGGCGCGTTCGGCGAGAAGAAGCTGTACGGCAAGACCGTCACCGGCGTCATCCGCTCCACCGTGATCGTGGACGAGCAGGGCAACGTCGAGCACGCCCTCTACAACGTCAAGGCCACCGGACACGTCGCCAAGCTGCTGCGCGACCTCGAGGTCGGGGCCTGAGAACAGAAGAAGGCGGTGGCGGCACACCCCCCGACCGGGTGCACCGCCACCGCCGTCCGTCACCCCGGCGGGCCGCTGTCGTCAGCAGGCGCCGAGGTCGCTCCAGACGCCCCACGCGCCGCTCGCCGTGGGGTCGTCGCCCTTGGTCCACCACTTGTTCTGGTAGTAGTGACCCTTCCACGAGACCTTGGTGGTCGAGGCGTAGGTGGTGCCCGCGTCCCAGCTCGGCGCGCCCGTGCAGGCTCCCCCGGTCGGGGTGGCGGTGGGCGTCGCGCTCGCCGTCGGCGTCGCCGTCGCAGTGGGCGTGGCCGTCGGGGTAGCCGTAGCGGTCGGAGTCGCGGTCGGCGTGGAAGTCGGCGTGGAAGTCGGCGTCACCGTCGGAGTGGGCGTCGGAGTGGGTGTCGGAGTGGGCGTCTGGCCGCCCCCGTCCACCGCGCCCCGGCTCAGGTCACCCTTGATCCCGTACAGCGTCCCGCCCACGTTGACCGTCCAGTTCGACGGCGTCGACACCGGCAGGTAGTAGACGAAGTCCATGTCCACCGACGCGCCCGGGGCCAGCGACTGCCAGCCGGGGAGCTTGACCGACACCCGGTTGTAGGTGCCCTTCAGCCCGCCGGCGTTGCCCGGCCCCGGGTTGTCCTGACGGATCACCTGGAGGCCGAAGCCCGACTGGTCCTTCGCGTTGCCCGGCGCCGAGTTGGAGTAGTCGAACTGGAACTCCGTGCCGCCCGGCAGGGTCACCGTCGAGTTGTTGACGATGTGGATCTTCGGGTTGATCGGGTAGTTGGAGTCGCCCAGCGCGAAGTTGGTGAACGACACGTCGATCGGCAGGGTCTGCTGCGGCAGTGCGACCGTCGAACGGGTCGCGCCGTACGGCGAGGCCGCCTTGAACTTGTCGTACATCAGCGAGGTCAGCGTCGACCCGGGCACGTACTCGCCCTTGCCGCCGTTGGCCGCCGGGTCCCACCTGTAGTCGCCCGCGAGCTCCCAGATCATCGCGCCGCCGGCGCCCTGGTTGACGATGTAGTCCGCCTTCGCGCCCACCGACTGCTCGTCCTCGGTGGAGAGGAACACCTTCTTGGTGTCGTTCCACAGCCACGGCGCGACCAGGCTGTCGCTGTAGTTGCGGGCGTAGGTGCCCTGCAGCGCGGTGTCCGTCACGCCGTACTTGGCGAGGTAGTCGGGCAGGATGCCCTTCTCCAGGTTCTTCGCGTGCCACATCGGGTTCGACCCGGCCGGGGACTCCCTGCCCGCGTCGTCCTTGTCGTTCCAGATGTTGTCGATGCCCACCGCGCCGTCACCGCACGAGGTCAGGCCCGAACCGGCCGGGCAGGTCGTCGCGGAGGCCGTGCCCCAGAGGCCGTTCGTGCCGCCCGAGACGTTCTTGAACCCGCGGGTGTAGTACGGCAGGCCGACGTTGATCCGGCCGCCCGGCATCGCGCCGCGGAAGTAGTGGTACGCCCAGTCCGCGTTCAGGTAGCCGATGCCGCCGTACTGCGAGGTGCCGTAGACGTTGGCGGCCGCCAGCTCGGCGTCCTTGCCGTCGTCGTAGAGCGAGGCGTTCGGGCCGACGTACTTGTTCCAGGCGCCGTGCAGGTCGTACGACATGATGTTGACGTAGTCCAGGTACTGCGTCACCTGGAACGTCTCCATGCCGCGCAGCAGGTACCCGGACGACGGGGCCGCGACCGAGAGCAGGTAGTGCCTGCCGTCGGCGGCGCCGGCCCGGTCCAGGTTCTCGCGCAGCGTCTTCATCAGCGCCGCGTAACCCTTGGCCAGCGAACCGCGCTTGGCGTTCGCGAGCTGCCAGTCCAGCGGGTTGCCGGCGTCCTTCATCGAGGTCGGGTACTCGTAGTCGACGTCGACGCCGTTGAAGCCGTACGTGCGGATGAAGTCGACGGACGACGCGGCGAAGGTGTCGATGCCGGCCTGGTTGACGCTGCCGTCCGGGTTGACGGTCAGCGAGTAGAAGCCGCCGGTGCCGACCCGGGAACCGCCGTCGTCGAAGTAGCCGCCGGTCTCGGTCCAACCACCCACCGAGATCAGGGTCTTGACGTTCGGATACTGCTTCTTGAACTTCGTCAGCAGGTTGAAGTGCCCCTTGTACGGCAGCGTCGGGTCCAGCTGCGCGGCCGGCACGCCCGGGAAGTCCATCCCGGTGGCCGGGTTGGTCGGGCCGTCCGTGCCGACGGAGAGCTTGTTGTCGGCGCCGACGTGGCCGAAGGCGTAGTTCAGGTGGGTGACCTTGTCCCACGGGACGTCGCTCACCAGGTACGGCTGGTCGCCGTTCTTGCCGGTGCGCCAGCCCGTGAAGTACCCGATGATGCGGCGCTGGTGGTCCGCACCCATCTTCTCGCGGCCGCCGGTGTCGTACACCGAGCAGTACGGGACGTCCACCCCGGGCGTCCGGTACAGGCCGTCGGGACGACAGGCGGAGTTGTCGACGGCCGCCGACGCCTGCGAGGGCGCCGCACCCAGCGTCGCCATCACCAGCCCGGCCAGCCCGGCCGCCGCCACCGAGGCGAACCCGGCCCTGGCGCTCGTGCGGCGGAAGGCGGCGGTGGGACGCCGCTCCGCCGTGCTTCGGATCAACACTCGGTCCTCCAGGAGAGAGTGTCGGCGCGTGCCTGTGGGGGAGCACGCACGTGGGGGATTCCAATTGGCGCCGAAGCTATGTGGTCTGAACCATACGGGTCAATAGGTCTGTACCAATTGGCAAACAACTCCCAAACATCCCGGAAGTCCGTAACCGATCGACTCGCGGATCCCCCGCACACCGGGGGACGGGCGCACACCAGCCCGAAGGGGGAACGACCATGGCGACCAAGTACACCGCGAACTGCTCGCCGAGGCTGCGGCTGCGGCAAGCACGCTCGACGAGATGGTGATCGCACTCGACCGCGAGCCGAACACGTACAACCGCAAGCACCTGCGCCAGAGGATCAGGACGTAGGGCCCTGGAGGCCGACCACATCAACGGCGACTGGCTCGACAACCGGCGGGGGAACCTTCGGCTGCTCTGCCCGAACTGCCACTCCATCACGCCGACTTACCGCGGCCGGAACACGAAGCACAGCGGCTCTCGAACGGAGGCCGCCGACCGACCCTGCCTACCCGCGGAAAGTGGCCACAGAGGAAGCCACCAGCCGGTACGCTTGTGCTGATATGCGCCCGTACCCCAGCTGGCGAGAGGGGCATGCCTTAGGAGCATGTTGTCGTGGGTTCGAGTCCCACCGGGCGTACTGAGCGAAACGGCCCGTCGACCTTCGAATCGAAGGACGGCGGGCCATCGTCATTTCTCGCTCAGCCCAGCAGGTCCTTCACCACCGGCGCCAGGGCCCGGAAGGCGTGGCCGCGGTGGCTGATGGCGTTCTTCTCCGCCGCGCTCAGCTCCGCGCAGGTGCGGGTTTCGCCGAGGGGCTGGAGGATCGGGTCGTAGCCGAAGCCGCCGTCGCCGGAAGGGGCGGTGCGCAGGGTGCCGAGGAGGCGGCCCTCGACGACGCGTTCGGTGCCGTCGGGGAGGGCGAGGGCGGCGGCGCAGAAGAAGTGGGCGCCGCGGTGGGGTTCGGCGATGTCGGAGAGCTGGGCGAGGAGCAGGTCGAGGTTGGCGCGGTCGTCGCCGTGCTTGCCGGCCCAGCGGGCGGAGAAGATGCCGGGGGCGCCGTTGAGGACGTCGACGCACAGGCCGGAGTCGTCGGCGACGGCGGGCAGGCCCGTGGCGCGGGCGAGGGCGTGGGCCTTGAGGAGGGCGTTCTCGGCGAAGGTGACGCCGGTCTCGGGGACGTCCGGGATCTCGGGGTAGGCGTCGGCGCCGACGAGTTCGACGTCCAGGCCGGCCTCGCCGAGGATGGCGCGGAGTTCGGCGACCTTGTGCTGGTTACGGGTGGCGAGGATCAATCGGGTGGACATATCGCCCACCCTATCCGTCGTCGGCGGGCCGTCAGCCGGTGCAGACGGAGGTGAGGTTGCCGGCCGCGTCGGCGAGGGGCTTGAGGTCGGGCGCCTCCTTGCGGTCGGCGGCCTGCTGGACCTTGTCGGCCTGGGTGCGCAGGTCGTTGACGGCCTTGACGACGTCGGTGTTCTTGGAGTTCTTGCCGATCTGGTCGAGGTCGGTGCGCAGCTTCTGCAGGGCCTTGCTCTGGGCCGCGGCGGAGTCGTTGCTGGTGCTGCCGTAGGCGCTGGTCACGTCGGCGATGTCGGTGGTGACGCGGGCGGCGGTGGTGCCGCAGTCGAGGGCCTTCTGGGCGGCGGAGCAACTGACCGCGCTGAGCGGGAGGATGATGATCAGACCTGCCACGGCGAGGGCGGCGGGACGGGCGATGCTGGACGGCATCCGGTCCTCCTGGGGGCGCGGGTTCCGTAGGGGAGGACGTGCCCGGCCGGGGCACGGTTCCCGCAACGGGGTGCTGCGGGAACCGTACGGGCTGCGGGCCGCGCGTGTACAGGCGACGGCCGGAGGGCGTGTCAGCCTTCGAGGGCCTTGCGCTGGATCTGGTCGAGCTCGGCGCAGCCGAGGGTGCCGAGGTCGAGGAGCCGGTCGAGGAGGGCGCGGTCGAAGGGGGCGCCTTCGGCGGTGCCCTGGACCTCGACGAAGCGGCCGTCGGAGGTGCAGACGATGTTCATGTCGGTCTCGGCGCGGACGTCCTCCTCGTACGGGAGGTCGAGCATGGGGGTGCCGTCGATGATGCCGACGCTGACGGCGCTGACGCCGCCGGTGATGGGCTGGCCCTTGGCGCGCAGGAGCTTGCGGTCGCGGGCCCAGGCGACGGCGTCGACGAGGGCGACGTAGGCGCCGGTGATGGCGGCGGTGCGGGTGCCGCCGTCGGCCTGGAGGACGTCGCAGTCGAGGACGATGGTGTTCTCGGCGAGGGCGCGGTGGTCGACGACGGCGCGCAGGGAGCGGCCGATGAGGCGGCTGATCTCGTGGGTGCGGCCGCCGATGCGGCCCTTGACGGACTCGCGGTCGCCGCGGGTGTTGGTGGCGCGCGGGAGCATGGAGTACTCGGCGGTGACCCAGCCTTCGCCGCTGCCCTTGCGCCAGCGCGGGACGCCCTCGGTGACGCTGGCGGTGCACAGCACCTTGGTGTCGCCGTACGAGATGAGGACGGAGCCTTCGGCGTGCTTGCTCCAGCCCCGTTCGATGGTGATGGGGCGGAGCTGGTCGGGGGTGCGGCCGTCGATGCGTGACATAGGCACCGAGCGTAGTCGCTCGGGCGGGGTGTTCCGGATGTGCCTCGGCCCGCCGTCCTCGCGGGGAGGGGCGGGCCGGTGCGGTGGTGGGCCGGGTGGCTCAGCTCACATCATGTCCTCGATGTCGGCGGCGATCGGGTCGGCGTCGGTGCCGATGACGACCTGGATCGCGGTGCCCATCTTGACGACGCCGTGGGCGCCGGCGGCCTTGAGGGCGACCTCGTCGACCAGGGAGGCGTCCTTGACCTCGGTGCGCAGGCGGGTGATGCAGCCCTCGACCTCTTCGATGTTGTCGATGCCGCCCAGACCGGCGACGATCTTCTCAGCCTTGCTGGCCATCTGATTTCTCCCTTTGTCTCGGCCCGCCGGCTGCTCTGCCGGGCGCCGTCCTGCGCTGTGCTGGTACCACCCGGCCGGGGCCGGTGAGGTCGCTGCCGGGTCTGACGCGGGTTCAGCTGTGGTCGTGCTGCTGGGCAGCGCGACAAGCATCACCCGGGTCGGTCCGGTCCGCCACGTTAGTCCACTTTTGGCCCAGTCCGGCGCGCACCGTCGCGGATCTGCGCCCGAGGATGACGATCAGCGGGGTTCCGTCCCGGCGTGCGGCCTGTGTCCTTCAGTGGTCTACACCAATATATGGGTACTCCGATGAACGCAGGAAGGACCCCGGGTGTTCCTGGGGCCTGCTCGAGGCTCCCGCCGGGGGTCGGCGGTCGGCAACTGCTCCCGGAGGGCGAAGCATGAGTTCGGCAGGCGCCACGGCCCCGGCCCCGCAGACCACGTGGTGGCACTCCTTCTACGGCGGCCTCCAGAAGATGGGCCGCTCGCTCCAGCTCCCGGTGGCGGTGCTCCCGGCGGCGGGCATCCTGAACCGGCTCGGGCAGCCCGACGTCTTCGGCGCGGACGGCCTCGGCTGGACGGACGTCGCCACGGTCTTCGCGGCGGCCGGCGGCGCCCTGCTGGACTCGGCGCTCGGCCTGCCGATGCTGTTCTGCGTCGGCGTGGCGATCGGCATGGCGAAGAAGGCGGACGGCTCGACGGCGCTGGCCGCCGTCGTGGGCTTCCTCGTCTTCTACAAGGTGCTGCACGCCTTCCCGGAGCACTGCAAGCCGCCGACGGTGCTGGTCAGCGACCAGTGCGTGGACTACGGGTCGGCGAAGGCGGCGAACGCGACGTACCAGAACCCGGGGGTGCTGGGCGGCATCCTGATCGGCCTGATGTCGGCGTGGCTGTGGGTGCGCTTCCACCGCACCAAGCTGGTCGACTGGCTGGGGTTCTTCAACGGCCGCCGCCTGGTGCCGATGATCACGGCGCTGGTCGGCATGCTGACCGCGGTCGTCGCGCTGTGGGTGTGGCCACCGATCGGCCGCGGGCTCACCGACTTCAGCCAGACCCTGGCCGACCTCGGCGCGGTCGGCGCCGGCATCTTCGGCGTCTTCAACCGCGCGCTGCTGCTGATCGGCATGCACCAGCTGCTGAACACGTTCGTCTGGTTCCAGTTCGGCGAGTTCACCAAGCCGGACGGCACGATCGCGCACGGGGACATTCCGCGCTTCCTGGCCGGCGACCCGACGGCCGGGCAATTCCAGTCCGGCTTCTTCCCGATCATGATGTTCGCCCTGCCCGCCGCCGCGCTCGCGATCGCGCACGCGGCCAAGCCGCACCGCCGGAAGGAAATCTACGGCCTGATGCTCTCGGTGGGCCTGACCTCCTTCGTCACCGGCGTCACCGAGCCGATCGAGTACTCCTTCGCCTTCCTCGCCCCGGTCCTGTACGGCGTGCACGCGCTGCTGACCGGCGCCTCGATGGCCGTCACCTGGGGGCTCGGGGTACACGACGGCTTCAGCTTCTCGGCCGGCCTGATCGACTACGTCATCAACTGGGGGCTGGCCACGAAACCGTGGCTGATCATCGTCATCGGCCTGTGTTTCGCCGTGGTGTACTACGCGCTCTTCTGGTTCGTCATCGTCAAGTTCGACCTGAAGACACTGGGACGCGAGGACGAGGACGAAGTCGAGGACGTCACGAAAGCCTGACCCGACAGAATTTCGCCATGGCCTCCGGACCCGTCGGTCCGGGGGCCTTCGACTTCCCCGGAAAGGACCGAATACCCGGTGGGCCGAACAATTCCGATACCCGCGAGGGAACACCGGCCCGACGTCCGGACCCGACGACCGGCCCGGCGGTCGGCCCGGCGGTCGGCCCGCTCGCGTGACGGACGTCGCAGCACACCCGCCCGGAGGACCGGCGGCCGTTCGTTCACTCTCCGGACCCGAGCCGACACCGAACCGACACGGAACCGGCTCCGACCCCGCTCCCCGGCGGGGCCCGTGTTTTTGTTGCGCAATTAGCCAAAATCCCGCTCCCGGCGGGTAATCATGATCGACCTTCCGAAAGTAGGTTTCGATTTCATAGCGCTTCCCGGCGGCACCGCTTTCCGGGGTTCCACCACTTCCCCACCCGTGCTACAAAACTGGTCTACACCACACGTGGTGTAGACCAGTTCGCGGTTCGGCCCCCTGTGCACCGTCCCCCCGACCGACCCGCCATGCCGTTAGGAAGCCACCCCCATGAGTCAGTCTGCGCAGGCACCGGCGCCCGCCACGGCTCCGGCCGCGCCAAGCCCCGCCAAGAAGTTCGGCCAGAACCTCCTCCAGGGTCTGCAGAAGATCGGCCGCAGCCTCCAGCTGCCCATCGCCGTTCTCCCCGCGGCCGGCCTCCTGCTGCGCCTCGGCCAGGACGACGTGTTCGGCAAGGACGGCCTCGGCTGGGACAAGGTCGCCGCGGTGTTCAACACCGCCGGCAGCGGCGTCTTCGACAACCTGCCGCTGCTGTTCGCGGTGGGCATCGCGATCGGCTTCGCGAAGAAGGCGGACGGCTCGACCGCGCTCGCCGCGCTGGTCGGCTTCCTGGTGTACAAGAACGTGCTCACCGCGTTCCCGGTCACCGAGGGCCACATCGCCGACGGCAAGTGGGTCGCCCCGACCTACCAGAACCCGGGTGTCCTCGGCGGCATCGTGATCGGCCTGCTGGCCGCCGTGCTGTGGCAGAAGTACCACCGCACCAAGCTGGTCGACTGGCTCGGCTTCTTCAACGGCCGCCGCCTGGTGCCGATCCTCATGGCCTTCGTCGGCACCGCCGTCGGCGTGCTCTTCGCCCTGACCTGGGGCCCGATCGGCGACGCCATCAAGAGCATGAACGACACCCTGATCGGCGCCGGCGCGCTCGGTGCGGGCGCCTTCGGCCTGGTCAACCGCGGTCTGCTGCCGGTCGGCATGCACCAGTTCGTGAACTCCTTCGCCTGGTTCCAGACCGGTGACTTCACCAAGCCCGACGGCACCGTCGTCCACGGCGACCTGACCCGCTTCTTCGCCGGCGACCCGACCGCCGGACAGTTCATGTCGGGCTTCTACCCGATCATGATGTTCGCGCTGCCCGCCGCCGCGCTGGCCATCGCCCACGCCGCCAAGCCGCACCGCCGCAAGGCCATCACCGGCATGATGCTGTCGCTGGCCCTCACCTCCTTCGTCACCGGTGTCACCGAGCCGATCGAGTTCGCCTTCGTCTTCATCGCCCCGGCCCTGTACGTCATCCACGCGGTCCTCACCGCCGTGTCGATGGCCGTCACCTGGGCGCTCGGCGTGCACGACGGCTTCACCTTCTCCGGCGGCCTGATCGACTACGTGCTCGCCTGGAACAAGGCCACCGAGCCGTGGCTGATCATCCCGATCGGCCTCGCCTTCGCGGCCCTGTACTACTTCCTGTTCCGCTTCGCGATCACCAAGTTCGACCTCAAGACCCCCGGTCGCGAGGACGACGAGGAGATCGAGGACGTCACCAAGGCCTGAGGCCCGCACCCCGTCCCGCGGCAACGACCCCGCCCCGCCGCTCCTTCCGTGAGCGGCGGGGCGGGGTCGTTCGCGGACGGATCCGGGCGACGCGGCGCGGCGAACCCCGCTCAGTGCGTCCGACGACGGCGGACCAGGGCGCGAGTGGCGGCGCCCACCAGCAGGGCGGCGCCACCCGCGATCACGACGGTGTGGTCGCCCTGCGCGCCGGTGGCGGCCAGCCGGTCAGCGGCAGCCGGCGCGCCAGGGAACGCCGGCCGCCGAAGAGCGCCCGCCGCCCCGGTCAGATCTCGTAGACGGCGCCCGGGCGGGCGAGGTCGACGGGGCCGGGGTAGGCGGCGGCCGCGTCGCGGCGGTTGTGCTCGGCGTCGGTCCACGGGGGGATGTGGGTGAGGACGAGGCGGCGGGCGCGGGCGGCGGTGGCGTGCTCGCCGGCCTCGCGGCCGTTGAGGTGGACGCCGAGGTAGGTGTCGCGGCCGTCGACGTAGGCGGCCTCGCAGAGGAGGAGGTCGGCGTCCCGGGCGAGTTCGACGAGGTCGGCGCTCTCGCCGGTGTCGCCGGAGTAGACCAGGGACCGGCCGCCGTGCTCGAGGCGGAAGGCGAACGCGTCCACCGGGTGGGCGACCTGGGCGACGCCGATCCGGAACGGGCCGAGGTCGAAGACGCCCGGGGTGAGGGTGCGGAAGTCGAAGACCTCCTTCATCCCCGGGTTCTCCGGCATGTCGTAGGCACGGGCGAGCCGCTCGGCGGTGCCGGCCGGGCCGTAGACGGGCATCGGGTCGGGGCAGCCCTCGGCGCGGTAGTTGCGGGCGACCCAGTAGGCGCACAGGTCGACGCAGTGGTCCGCGTGCAGGTGGCTCAGCAGGACGGCGTCGACGTCGTACAGGCTGGTGTACTTCTGCAGGGCGCCCAGCGCGCCGTTGCCGAGGTCGAGCACGACCTTGAAGCCGTCGGCCTCGACGAGGTAGCTGGAGCACGGGGAGTCGGCGGACGGGAAGCTCCCCGAGCACCCCACCACGGTCAGTTTCATCCGAGCCCCTCCGCCCCGACACGTCCTGGCTGCTGCTGGAAAATGGCAGGACAGACCGGAGAACCGGCCGGTAGCACTGCGTTCGCGTTGTCGAGAGTAAGGGCGGAGCGGCACTTTGCCCCCGTCCCCGTGCCGGGCTGTGGCTGGAATCACCAGAACGCCGGGGCCCGGGGCGGGGCAGCCGGAGGGCGCCCGGAGGTGGGGTCGGATCAGCGGTGGCCGGGCCGCTTGCGGGCCCAGGCGCGGATGGTCCCGGGGTACCAGCGGGGGTGGCCGCTGCCGTCGATGACGTCCGGGTCGGGCAGCAGCCCGTGGCGGCGGTAGTTGCGGACGGTCTCGGGCTGGACGTTGATGCAGCGCGCGATCTCGGCGTACGACCACAGCTCTTCACTCACGATGGCACCTCCGGATGGGTCGGGGGCGGACGTTCGTGAGGGCAGCCTTTCCAACCCCCGGCCGGGGGCCCGGTACAGATCGGGCGCCGTGGTCGATCCGTGACGAACCAGGAGCAACGCGCGGACAAATACTCAACTGTCACAGCGCTCACAGTGGTGGGGTCCACCACGGGCCCGGTACGGTTCGCCGCATGAACGGCACTACTGGCATCTGGGTGGTCCTGGCGGTCGCGGGCGTCGCCGTCCTCGCGGCCGTCGCGTCGGCGCTGGTGAAGCGCGCCCGGCCGGCGTCCCGGCCCGCCACGCGCCCGGCCCCGCGGCCCGCCGGCCCCGCCGGGCCCAAGCCGCGCCCGGCGGGCTCGACGCGCTCCGGGCCGGCGCCGCAGGAGATCTGGTGGGCCGAGGTGCCGTTCGAGGACGGCCCCGGTTCGAAGGACCGCCCGTGCCTGGTGCTGCGGGTGGACGGCCGTACGGCGACCGTCGCGAAGATCACCAGCAAGCACCACGCCGAGCGCCCCGGCGTGCTGCCGCTGCCGCCCGGCTCGGTGGGCGACGGCCAGGGCCGGACCAGCTGGCTGGAGACCGACGAGCTGCGGCGCGTGCCGCTGTCGGCCTTCCGCCGCCGGGCCGGCACCGTCGACCGTCAGGTCTGGGCCCGCGCCCAGCGGGCCCTGCAGAGCGGCTAGGGCCGGGGGCGGGCTACGCCCAGAGCTGGCCCTGCAGCGCCTCGACGGCCGCCTCGGTGGACTCGGCGGTGTAGATGCCGGTGGACAGGTACTTCCAGCCGCCGTCCGCGACGACGAAGACGACGTCCGCCCGCTCCCCCGCCGCCGCGGCCTTGCGAGCGACGCCGATCGCGGCGTGCAGGATGGCGCCGGTGGAGACGCCCGCGAAGATGCCCTCCAGCTGGAGGAGTTCGCGGGTGCGCCGCACGGCGTCGGCGGAGCCGACCGAGAAGCGGGTGGTGAGCACCTCGGCGTCGTACAGCTCGGGGACGAAGCCCTCGTCGAGGTTGCGCAGCCCGTACACGAGGTCGTCGTAGCGCGGTTCGGCGGCGACGATCCGCACGCCGGGGACCTTCTCGCGCAGGTAGCGGCCGACGCCCATGAGGGTGCCGGTGGTGCCGAGGCCGGCCACGAAGTGGGTGACGGTGGGCAGGTCGGCGAGGATCTCGGGGCCGGTGCCGGCGTAGTGGGCGCCCGCGTTGTCGGGGTTGCCGTACTGGTAGAGCATCACCCAGTCGGGGTGCTCGGCGGCGATCTCCTTGGCCATCCGGACGGCGGTGTTGGAGCCGCCGGCGGCCGGGGAGGAGATGATCTCGGCGCCCCACATGCGGAGCAGTTCGCGCCGTTCCTCGCTGGTGTTCTCCGGCATGACGCAGACCATCCGGTAGCCCTTGAGCTTGGCGGCCATGGCGAGCGAGATGCCGGTGTTGCCGCTGGTGGGTTCGAGGATGGTGCAGCCGGGGGTGAGCCGGCCGTCGGCCTCGGCCCGCTCGATCATGTGCAGCGCCGGGCGGTCCTTGATGGAGCCGGTGGGGTTGCGGTCCTCCAGCTTGGCCCAGAGGGTCACGAGGCCCTCCGCGTTGCCGGGCACGGCGGCGGACAGCCGCGGCAGGCGGACCAGCGGGGTGTTGCCGACGGCTTCGAGCGGACTGTCGTAACGCAAGGGAGGCCTCCGGCCACGGCGGTGAGGGTGAGGAGGGGTGGCTCCCCCGCCGCCGGGCGGGGGAGCCGGGAGCTCAGCGGGCGCCGCCGGCCACGGCGGGCAGGATGGTGACGCTGTCGCCGTCGGCGACGGCGGTGGAGATGCCCTCCAGGAAGCGGACGTCCTCGTCGTTCAGGTAGACGTTGACGAAGCGGCGCAGCTCGCCGCCCTCCAGCAGGCGGGCGGCGATGCCCGGGTGGCGGGCGTCGAGGTCGGTGAAGAGCTCACCGAGGTTGCTGCCGGTGCCCTCGACGGCCTTGGCGCCGTCGGTGTAGGTGCGGAGGATGGTCGGGATGCGGACCTCGATGGCCATGGGTGCGCTCCTGTGCGAGTCGTGAGGTGGGTGGGCCGCAGCGGGCGCGGCGGGGCGGAGGGTTGCGGGGCACGGCGCGGCCGGTGGCGGCGGGCCCGGTGGGGCGTGGGCGGCTCAGCGCGAGCGCGCGGGCGTGCCGGGACAGATCGCACTGGCGAGCCGGCACAGGTCGACGTGCAGGCGCGCCACGAGGCGGGTGCCCGGGGCCTGGGTGCTCACATCGACGGAACGCATGGGCTCATCGTATAGATTCCCGGCCCCGCTCCGACACGTCCGTCTCGGGATCCGGATGTTTTCGTTCCCTCTGGTGAGACCCGCCGGGGACCCGCCGGGGACGACGACGGCCCGCCGCCCGTTCGGTGACGGTCGGCGGGCCGCACCCGGGCGGGCTCGCGTCAGGCCGGGTAGGCCTCGACGACCTGGACGTCTTCCTCCGTGATCTCGCCGTCCACGATGCGGAACGAGCGGAACTCGTAGGCGTCCTCGGGAGCGTTGCCCTCGGCGGTGGAGACCAGGACGTAGTGGGCGAAGGGCTCGGAGGCGTAACTCACGTCGGTGCGCGACGGGTAGGCCTCGGTCGCGGTGTGCGAGTGGTAGACGATCACGGGCTCCTCGTCGCGGTCGTCCATCTCGCGGTAGAGCTTGAGCAGGTCGCCCGAGTCGAACTCGTAGAAGGTGGGCGAGCGGGCCGCGTTGAGCATCGGGATGAACCGCTCGGGACGGCCGCTGCCGGCCGGTCCGGCGACCACGCCGCAAGCCTCGTCCGGGTGGTCGGCGCGGGCGTGGGCGACGATCAGGTCGCGCAGTTCTCGGGTGATGGTCAGCATGCGGTCAGGATAGCCACGCCCCGGCGGCCCCCGGCAGGTGACCGGGGCGCCGGGGCCTCCGGGGAGCGGTCAGCGGGTCTCGTCGGCGTCGGCCGCGGCGTGCAGGTGGTCGTGCGCGACGCCGTGCACGGCCTCGGGGCGGCGGCTCTTGAGCACCTGGTAGCCGGCCACGAGCACGGCGGCCCAGACCGGGAAGACGTACAGCGAGATCCGGTTGTCCTCGTCGAGGGCGATCAGGACGACGACCAGGGCGAGGAAGGCGAGCGCGGCCCAGCTGACCCAGGCTCCGCCGGGCGCCTTGAAGGTGGGGGCCGGCAGGTGGCCGGCCCGCCAGGCCTTGCGGTAGCGGATCTGGGCGATCAGGATCATCGCCCACGTCCACAGGCCGCAGACCGTGGCGACGGAGGTGATGTACTCGAACGCCCTTGCCGGGACGAGGTAGTTGAGCACCACGCCGGCGCCCATCAGGATGCAGGACAGGGTGATGGCGAAGGCCGGCGTGCGGCGGGAGTTGAGCTTGGTGAGCTGCCCGGGGGCCTGTCCGCGCAGCGCGAGGTCGCGCAGCATGCGGCCGGTGGAGTACATGCCGGAGTTGCAGGAGGACAGCGCGGCGGTGAGCACGACGAAGTTGATGATGCCGGCCGCGGCGGGGATGCCGATCTTGCCGAAGGCGGCGACGAACGGGCTGACGCCGGGCTGGAACTCGGTCCACGGCACGAGGGAGAGGATGACGACCAGAGCGCCGATGTAGAACAGGGCGATGCGCCAGGGCAGGGTGTTGATGGCGCGCGGCAGGGTCTTCTCGGGGTTCTCGCTCTCGCCCGCGGTGACGCCGACGAGTTCGACGCCCAGGTAGGCGAACATGACGATCTGCAGGGTCATCACGGTGGCGCCGATGCCCTTGGGGAAGAAGCCGCCGTCCTGCCACAGGTGGGTGATCGACGCGGTGTCACCGGCCTTGCTGAAGCCGAGGGTGAGCACGCCGACGCCGATGAGGATCATGCCGATGATCGCGGTGACCTTGACCATCGAGAACCAGAACTCGATCTCGCCGAACAGCTTCACCGAGATCAGGTTGGCCGCGTAGAGGACGACGAGGAACGACAGCGCGCTGACCCACTGCGGGAAGCCGGGGGCCCAGAACTTCACGTAGACCGCCGCGGCGGTGGTCTCCGCCATGCCGGTGACGACCCAGAACAGCCAGTAGGTCCAGCCGGTCACGTAGCCGGCGAAGGGGCCGAGGAACTCGCGCGCGTACTCGGCGAAGCTGCCGGAGACCGGGCGGTAGGTGAGCAGTTCGCCGAGGGCCCGCATGATCGCGAAGATCACCACGCCGGCGACGGCGTAGGAGAGGATCAGGCTCGGGCCGGACTTGGAGATCGCCGTCCCCGCGCCGAGGAACAGGCCGGTGCCGATGGCGCCGCCGATCGCGATCATCTGGATCTGGCGGCTGCCGAGCCCCCGCTCGTAGCCCTCCTCGTCCGGTTCGGCGTCGACCACGTGGTCGTCCTGCTGCTCGGCCATGGGGCACCGTCCTGGGTGGGTCTCGTGGGGTGCAGAAGTCGTACCACGCAGGGTTCGCAGAGCGGTGTTCGTCTGAGCGTTATTTGAGCATGCCCTGGCATGGTTCGCCCGGTTTGAAGGGAAATGCCCCGGCTGATCGTCCACATACTGGACAAATCAACCGGGGCACTCCGTCGATCAGGCAGGATCGACCGCAGGCGGACGACCGGGGCGGCGCAAGGACCTCAGTCCGCGATCGCCTCCAGCAGCGACTCCTGGAGCGCGCCCAGCCACAGGTACGCCATCACCAGCGGCTTGCGCTCGTCGCCGTCCGGCAGGTCGTAGAGGCCCTGCTCGTCCTCCTCGGTGACCTCCAGCCGGGCGCCCAGCGTCAGCCGCAGGTCGTTGAGGGCGCCCAGCCAGCGCAGGCAGTCCGGGGCGGGCAGCTTGAGCACGCCACCGCCGCCGAGGCCGTCCAGCGACCGGATGACGAGCAGCGCGTCGTCGCGCTTGTGGGCCCGCAGGTCGAGCTCGGTGTAGCGGCGGAACTCCGCGGCGGCCGCCTTGGCCTCCGCGTCCGCAGGCTTCGCCGGATCCCCGTAGGCGTCCGGGAAGAGCCGGGCCAGCGCCGGATCCGCGGGAGCCTCGGTCGGCCCCTCGGCGAACAGCGCCGCCAGCGGGTCGGCGCCCTCCCCGCCCGGGCCGGGGCCGATCAGCTCCAGCATCTGCACTTCCAGCGAGCGCAGGATGGAGGCCTCCACCTCGTCCAGCGCGATCGCCGCGCTCCCGCCACCGGTGCCCTCGAACAACCCAGCCATCTGTATCGGTCAGCCCGTCTTCGTCGTCACTCGTCGTCCGTACCCGGGGATCCCCGACGGGGCCCGGAGGTCAGTCGTGCTGCAGCGTGGCCCAGAGGCCGTAGCCGTGCATCGCCTGGACGTCGCGCTCCATCTCCTCGCGGGACCCGCTGGAGACGACCGCCCGACCCTTGGTGTGGACGTCCATCATCAGCTTGCGCGCCTTGTCCTTCGGGTACCCGAAGTAGGCCTGGAAAACGTACTGGACGTAGCTCATCAGGTTGACCGGGTCGTTGTGCACGATGGTCACCCAGGGGGTGTCGGGCTCCGTCACCGGCAGTCCTTCGACCTCCGGGCGCTCGATCTCCACGGGCGCGACACTCACCGCCGGGTCCTCCTCGCTGCGCCCTCACGGCGCTCGACGTCCAAGCCCTTCCAGTGCCCATGCTGCCATCCGGGGGACCCCCGGGCGATTTCGCCCCGGCCCGTGGACGAGAAATCGTCAATCTGACGCTAAGTAGTAGTAACATCATCCGCATGGACGCCACTTCAGTGCGCGCGGCCGGTTCGACCGCGCTCCTCACCGACCGCTACGAGCTCACCATGCTGCAGGCCGCCCTGCGCAGCGGGGCCGCGCACCGCCGCTCCGTCTTCGAGGTGTTCACCCGGCGGCTGCCGAGCGGGCGGCGCTACGGGGTGATGGCCGGCACCGGCCGGGTGCTCGACGCGGTCGAGGACTTCCGCTTCACGCCCGCCCAGCTGGACTGGCTCGCCGGCCAGGGCGTCGTCGACGACGAGACCCTGCGCTACCTCGCCGACTACCGCTTCACCGGTGACATCCACGGCTACCCCGAGGGCGAGGTCTACTTCCCCGGCTCGCCGCTGCTCACCGTCACCGGCACCTTCGCCGAGGCGGTGATCCTGGAGACCGTCATCCTCTCGATCCTCAACCACGACTCGGCGATCGCCGCCGCCGCCTCCCGGATGACCGCCGCCGCCGGCGGCCGCCCCGTCATCGAGATGGGCGCCCGCCGGGCCCACGAGCGGGCCGCCGTCTCCGCCGCCCGGGCCGCCTACGTGGCCGGTTTCGCGGCCACCTCCGACCTGGAGGCCGGCTTCACCCACGGCATCCCCACCACCGGCACCGCAGCGCACGCCTTCACCCTCGTCCACGACAGCGAGCGGGACGCCTTCCAGGCCCAGATCGCCTCCATGGGCAAGGGCACCACCCTGCTGGTCGACACCTACGACCTGCGCGAGGCCGTGCGCACCGCCGTCGAGGTGGCCGGGCCCGAACTCGGCGCCGTCCGGATCGACTCCGGCGACCTCACCCTGCTCGCCCACCGCGTCCGCCGCCAGCTCGACGACCTCGGTGCCGAGAACACCCGGATCATCGTCACCTCCGACCTCGACGAGTACGCGATCGCCGCGCTCGCCGCCGCCCCCGTCGACGGGTACGGCGTCGGCACCAGCCTCGTCACCGGCAGCGGCCACCCGACCTGCGCCATGGTCTACAAGCTGGTCGCCCGCGCCGAGACGCCGGACGGGCCGCTGGTCCCGGTCGCCAAGCGCGCGGCCGGCGGCAAGACCAGCATCGGCGGCCGCAAGTGGGCGGCCCGCCGGCCCGACGCGGACGGCGTCGCCGAGGCCGAGGTCGTCGGCACCGGGCCCGTCCCGGCCGAGCTGGAGCCGCACCTGAGGCAGGTGCCGCTCGTCCTGGCCGGGGAGACCGTCGGCCGCGAGCCGCTCGCCGCCGCGCGCGACCGGCACGTCCGCGCCCGCGCCGCGCTGCCGCTGTCGGCCACTCAGCTCTCCAAGGGCGACCCGGTCCTGCCGACCGAACTCGTTCTCTAGGGCGGGTCTTGCCGATCCGCAAGAGCCGACCCAGCGCCCGGCGCCGGGTGGCGCAGGGCACCACGGGCCTTCCGCCTCCGCGCGCCACTCCCTAGAGTCAGCCGTAGAGTTCCCATGGAGTCCCCGGGAACTCCCCGCGTACGTTCCGCGAACGATCCGCGCGCGCCCACCCGCCCGCGGGCCGGGCCCTCCCGGGGACCCCCACCACCGGGGCACCCGCTTCCACCGGACGCCCCCCACATTTCGAGGATGCGAGCCATGCACCGGGCACTGATCGTCGTCGACGTGCAGAACGACTTCTGCGAGGGCGGCAGCCTGGCCGTCGCCGGCGGCGCCGAGGTGGCCGCCGCCATCACCGACCTGATCGCCGAGTCCTCCGCCGGCTACCACCACATCCTCGCCACCCGCGACCACCACATCGACCCGGGCGACCACTTCTCCGCCGAGCCGGACTACGTCACCAGCTGGCCGGTGCACTGCGTCGCCGGCACCGAGGGCGTGGGCTTCCACCCCAACTTCGCGCCGGCCGTCATCTCCGGCGCGGTCGAGGCGGTCTTCGACAAGGGCGCCCACTCGGCCGCGTACAGCGGCTTCGAGGGGCTGGACGAGAACGGGCGCGGGCCGGTCGAGTGGCTGCGCGAACGTCAGGTCGACGAGGTCGACGTGGTGGGCATCGCCACCGACCACTGCGTCCGGGCCACCGCGCTGGACGCGGCCAGGGCCGGGTTCACCACCCGCGTCCTGCTGGACCTCACCGCGGGGGTCGCGGCACGGACCACCGCCGCCGCGCTGGAGGAGCTCCGGGCGGCCGGGGTCGAGCTGGTGGGCACTCCGGTCGTGCGCTGACGCCTCCGGGGCGCGTCCTAGGCGAGCAGCAGTTCCACGACGTCCGTCCCGCCCTCCCGGAAGGCCTCGCGCAGCTCGCCCCCGACGGCCTCCGGGTCGGCGGCCAGGCGCGCCCCGCTGACGTAGACCACCCGGATGCCCAGGTACTCCATCCGGTGCTGCCCCCCGCGCACCCACGCGGCCTCCCCCTCGCTGACGCAGCGCAGGTCCGAGTCCACCTCCACCGCGACGCCGCGCTGCGGCCAGTAGAGGTCCGGGACGGCGATGTACGTGCCGCCGCGCATCCGCAGCTCCGGGCCGGCCAGCGGGGCGGGCAGCAGCCACTCGTCCACCAGCTCGCCGAGCCGCTCCAGCACCGAATCCCGCTCGGCGGCCAGCAGTTCGTCCAGCGCCGCCCGCACCCGCGGTTCGGCGGTCAGCCCCGACTCGGCCAGCTCGGTGGCCAACTCCCGCACGGTGCACCGGCCCTCGGGCCGTGACACGGCCTCCCGCAGGACCGCGCGGACCGGCGCCGGGGCCATCCCGCCCGCCGTCCACTCGCACAGCGCGTCGGCCACCGCCCTGGCCACCGGCGCACAGGCCAGGCCGTGCACCGAGCGGGCCACCAACTCCCGCTCGGTGCGCAGGATCCGCACCTCACCGACGTCCTTCAGGCGGCGCTGGCGCGGCACCAGGACGTCCACCCCGGTGACGGCCGGCAGCCGCGGCACGGCGGCGAAGCCGTACAGCGCGAGCGCCGCCGTGCCGGTGATCACCGCGCCCTCGCGGCGGCCCTCCTCGCGGCCGTTCTGCGCCGCGTACAGCAGCGCGGCCCACATCCGCTGCTCCGGGGTGGGCTCCCCGACCTGCAGCAGGTACACCCGGGGCAGGACGCGCTGCCAGGGACCGCCCCGGCGGCAGTGCTCGGTGATGACGCGAGCCGGCACGCCCCGGGCGCGCAGCTGGCTCGCGGTGACGACGTTCTGCTGACGCTTCGCCAGCTCCTCCAGGGACGGCGGCGGCGAGGGGATGCGGTAGGTCATGCCGACACCATCCCCAACCGCCCGGACCTGCGAGCCGCTGCCTGACGCACTGTTACCCAACCGTCGCGAAACCGGGACCAGCCTGCACTAAAGTCCCCATACCCTCACTCTTTCGGAGTAATGGATGCCAATACGCTTTTCTTATTTGATCGAAAACGATCAACGACCAGGTCGTCTGACCGAGGGTGACCAAAGGCATACGGCGAGACACCCTCCAGGCGTCACTCCCGCCCGTGGGATTGCCTAGTCTTACGTCATGTCACGTGACGAGACCGCAGGCCTCCGCGCGGCCCAACTCCGCCTCGGCCGCCTGCCCGGATACGTCCGCCGCCCGGACCCGGCCCGCCGCAGCGGCGAACAGGGCCATACGTACAAGAAGGGCTGGGAGGTCCGCTTCACCGCCCGCAGCGAAGCCGAGATAGCGGAGATCCGCGACCTCGTCGTCGCCGCCGGCTTCGCCCCCGCCAGACCCTTCTTCAAGGGCCACCAGCTCATCCAGCCCGTCTACGGCATGGCCGCCGTCCAGGCCTACCTGGCCGCGAGACAGGCGGCCGAGGAACACGCCGCACGCACCGCCCTCGGCCGCCGACGACGCGTCACCAGTGCTCACTCCAGCCGCTCCTGCGAGGAGGGCGCGGGCACGACGGCCGCGAACGCCGCCGGGGCCGCCGGGGCCGCCGCGGCGGCAGCCGCCCAGCTCGCCCGCCGACGGGCCATCGAGACCTTTCCCGCCCAGACCGAACGCAGCACCGCCGCGGACGACCGCATCTCCCCCGCCGAGGCTCGCCCGCACCACTGACGGACCGTCAATACCGCCACGCCCCGGTCAGCGTGCCCCCGGGGCGTGGCCGCACCACCCCCCGGACGCCGGAAACCGGGCGCCCCGGTCGTACGTGCGGTTGCGCGTGCACGCCTTCGCGCCGTGGGCGTGGACGTCAGCCGCCGCAACGCCTACGGTGACACATCAACCGCCGCGCGGCCCACGCCGACCTCACCGACAGCACGCCCCCAGCACGCCTCTGACCAGCCTCGACACGCTCACCCCCACGCCCCAGCGGCATTGCGCACCACCCTCCCGCCGATCCCCCCGCCGCCGCCGCGCCGGCCGCGCCCGCACCGCGCCGCACCGGCCGGCACGGGAACCGGCCGAGCGGCGGCGGGATCCGGGCATTCCATCCGATTGGTCACCCAGCGCACCGAGGGCCTACCGTAGAGTGAGCACAGATGATCGACCGTCAGACGCCCATCTCCCTTGCCGAGAAGTCGAGATGACCAACCGCCACACGAGCTCCGCCGAGCCACCCCCGGGGCCCGGCGAACCGGCCGGCCCACCGGGCCGCGCACCGGCCGACGCGCCGGGCGACACGCCCGCGGGCGTCCCCGCGGAACTGCCCGTCGACCTTCCGTTCGTCCTGCCCGCGGACGTGCCCGTGGACTTCGCCGCCTTCTGCGAGCTCCACCGCCCGCGGTACCTCAGCTACGCCCGGGTCTGGCTCCCCGACCGCGCCGAGGCGGCCGCCGCCGTCCAGCAGGCCTTCGCCGAAATCGCCGTCCACTGGCGCGAGTTGCTCGGCACCGCCAACCCCACCGCGCACGCCTGGCAGATCCTGCGCGGCACCGTCGCCGACCACACCCGCCGGCCGGTGCCCGCCACGCCGCAGCGCCACCCCGCCGACGACGACCTGGCGATCCTCCACTACGTCGTCGGCCTCGCCGCGCCCGAGATCGCCGACGTCATCGGCACCGACACCGCCAGCGTGGCCGGCCGGCTGCGCCGCACCATGCTGCGCGAGGCCTCCGGCTGGTGAGGTGCTACGCGTGCCGCGCGCCGGTCACGTCGTACAGGTGGTGCACCGGGTCGTGGACCAGGTAGCGGGAGAACGACTCCACCGTGAACCGCGCACCGTCGCTCCGGTTCCCGGTCCGCCGCCACTGCTCCTCCCCCGCGACCGCGTCGAACGCCGCCGCCAGCACCTCGGCCGCCGCCACCAGTTCCTCCGCCACCACGGCGGGCTCCTGCTCCCCGTACCGCTCGGCGACGGCCGTCCCGTCCTGGTCCCAGTCGGCGAACAGCGGCCCGTCCTGCGTCAGCATCAGCCCCAGCCGCACGTGGAACAGCCGGAACACGTCCCGCACGTGGCACGCGTACTCCAGCGCCGACCACACCCCGGGCGCCGGCCGCCGGCGCACTCCGGCCGCGCCCAGCACCTGCGCCCAACTCGCCGCGTTCGCCCGGATCATGCCCGCGACGTCCTCCCGGACGACGGCCGGCGTCTCCAGCCCGCACTCCGGGCAGGCGCGCTCCAGCACCCAGGTCCAGTCCTTGACGTCCGGCTCGATGGCGGCGGTGTTCCCCGAATCACTCATGTCCCCAAGCATGGAACCGGGCCAATCCCCTGACCAGCACGATTGCCGCCACCCCTCACCGAATTACCGCCACGCCCGGCAGCGACCGGAACCACGGCGACGTCAGTCCGTCGACGACCCCTGCGCCGGCGCCCCCTGCGCCGCCGTCAGCGCTCCGCGGCAGAGGTGGTCGGCGCGGCGGGTGGTCTCGGGGAGGCGGTAGCGGCGGGCGAGGTGGAGGGTGGTGGCGACGGCGGTGTCGAGTCCGATGCGGTGGCCGACGGAGACGAACACGGGTTTGACGCCGGGCTGCGTGCGGACGGCCCGGCCGACCTCCTCGCCGTCGGCGGGGTCGGTGAGGGGGCTGGTGGAGCCGCGCGGGGCGTCGGGGGCCCGGTGGTCGAAGGTGAACGGGGTCTTGGCGACACCGAGGGTGCGCAGGCCGGTGAGGACGCCGAGGTGGCTGGCGAGGCCCAGGCGGCGCGGGTGGGCGAGCCCGTAGCCGTCGCAGACGACGAGGTCGGGGGTGCGGGTGAGACCGGCGAGGGCGTCGAGGACGGCGGGGACCTCGCGGAAGGCGAGGAGCCCGGGGACGTACGGGAAGGCGATCCGCCCGGCGGCGGTGGCCTGCTCGACGACGTCGAGGGTGTCGGCGTCGAGGAGGACGGCGGCCGCGACGACGAGGTCCCGGTCGTCGTCGTAGGCGACGTCGACGCCGGCGACGAGCCGTACGGCGGCGGCGTCCGGGTCGTCGTGGGCCCGGACGAGCGGACGGAGCCGCTCCTGTTCGGCGCGGGCCTCGGCCTCGGTGGTGGGCCAGTCGGCGGGGATGGGCACGGGCGGTTCCCCCTGGGGTGATGGTGCGCGGGTGGACGGTCGGTCCCGATCACCGTACCGAGCGGCCCGGACGACCCCCGGGGTGAGCCCGTGCGCCCCCCGTGCCCCGGGGGCGGGGGGTTAGCCTGGACTTACCGAACTCCTGTGCCGGGTAGGACTCCTGGCGGCCGGTGCCGCACCGGCCGGAGCTCCCCGACCGCCCGTTTCCCCCGACGTGCGAAGGACCCCGCCATGCCGCGTCCGTCCGCTGCCCAGTTGCTCCTCGGTACGTTCACCGTCGTCGCCACCACCGTGGTGCTGCTGGCCGTCTCGGGCGCCGCGGGCGTCCTGGAGGTCGCGGTGCTGGTGGGCTTCGCCCTGGCGCTCGGCACGCTGGTGGCGCTGCTGCCCCTGCCGTCGTCGCGGTCCGGGCGGGCGGCCCGGGTGCCGACGCCGGCCGGGCACGAGTACGCCCGGCCGCGCTGATCCGCCGCCGGGCGTCCCGTTCCGGGCGTAGCCGCTCCACCGGTCAGGCCGTGGAGACCACCACGGTCTTCGCGGCCTTGTCGTGGATGCACTGACGGTAGGGCTTGTCGAAGACGCCGAAGAGCCCGTCGATGATCCACCACAGGATGGCGCAGCAGAGCACGGCGGGCAGGATGAAGACGGCGGCTCGGGTCCAGGCGGCCGACTGGGTGGGCGAGTTGCCGTCGACGAGCATGGCGACGCGGACCTTCATCGCCTTCTTGCCCAGCGTCTGGCCGTCCCGGCTGAGCATGAGGCCCTCGTAGACGAAGTAGAGGGCGCAGGCGAGCCAGAACGCCCCGGTCTCGCCGGAGCGGTCGCCGAGGCGCGCGAAGGGCAGGAGGACGAGGATGGCGACCACCTGGACGAGCAGGTAGTCGATGATCCGGGCGAGGATCCGGTTGGGCCAGCTGCCGAGAGGCGGCATCCCGGGGACGGGGCCGCCGGTGGGGGTGCCGTAGGCGTTCGGGTCGCGGCCGGGCGGGTGCTGGCCGTGGGGCGGCTGTCCGTAGGGGTCCTGTCCGTACGGCGGCTGGCCGTAGCCGGGCGCACCCTGGGGCGGGCCGCCGTAGGTGCCGCCGTACGCGCCGGGGCGGTCCTGGGGGGCGTCGGCGGGCGGCGGGTTTCCGTACGGGTCCGACGGCTTGCCTTCCGGCGTGCCGCCGCCCGACTGCGGGGACTGCTTGTCGAAGGAGGGCTTGCCGCCCCCCTCCGGCTGGGGGCCTGAGGGGTCGTTGGTGCTCATCCCCCGAGTAGAACATCACACATTCTCAGGGTTAGGGATATTCCGTCCGTTTTGCACCGGCGGGGCGGGAAGCGGCCGGGCCCCGCCGCTCAGTCGCGGACGACCCGGGTGCGCGCCGCCCGGTCGTGCCAGCCGCGGCGGGCCGGGCGGTCGAGGAGCGGCCAGAGCAGGGCGACGGGGAGGAGGAGCGACAGCTGTCTGACGGTCCACCGCAGCAGTGAGCGGCCGAGGCTCAGCCGGGTGCGGACGGCGGCGCTCGGGGAGGCGGCGGCGTCGGCCACCCGGATCCCGGCGAGCCGCTTGCCGAAGGTCTGGCCAGTGCGGGCGGTCGGCAGCACCTCGTAGAGCAGGCTGACGAAGAGCAGGATGCCGAGCAGGACGGCGATCTTGCCGACCACGACGTCGTCCACCAGCCACACCTGGACCTCGTGGCGGCTGAGGGCGCTGGCCATCCGGGCCTGGTCGAGCTTCTCCTGGATGTGGTCGGACACGGCGCTGCCGAGCGGGATCCCGGCCGCGGTGGCGACGACCGCGAGGACGGTGGTGTCGACGGCGCGCGCGGCGAGCCGCCGGCCGAGCCCGGCGGGCGGGGCGGGCGCGGGGCGGCGGCGCGCGGTGGCCTGCCGCTGCGGGCGGGCGGTGGCAGGGGCGGGGGCCGGAGCCGGGGCGGGGGCCGGAGCCGGGGTCGCTTCGGCCACGTCGTGGGACTCCTCCGACGCGGGGGCGGGTGCGACGGACACCGGCTCGGCGAGCGTCGTCCGGACCGCCACCGGGGAAGCCGACGGGACCGAGGCGGCCGGGACGGCCGGAACGGCCGCGGCGAGCACCGCCGCCGGACCGGGGGCCGCCGCCGGACCGGGGGCCGCGCCGACCACCACCGGATCGGCGTCGGCCGCCGCCGCCTCATCAACCGGAGTGCACCTCTCGTCCGCGCGCCCCTCCTCTTCGCCGGGCGCCTCCGGAAGCACCCCCCACGAGACCCAGCGCGGCGCCCCGCCCGTCTCCATCAGGCCCCGCTGCGCGCGCGGGTCGGCCTGCCATCCGGTCGCGTCGGTCGCCGTCGGCCCACCGGGGCCACCGGGGCCGCCCGGCTCCCCGGCCGCCCGGAACACCGGCCCCCCGGCCGACTCCAGCCGCGGCCCGATGACGAACGAGGCCCCGCCCTCCGTCTGGTCCAGGTACACCGGCCCGGTGTCCCCGGAGGCGCGCTCCCCGGCGCCGCCCCCACCGTCCGACGGAGCGGGCTCGGGCTCCCGGACCGGCACGGCGGGCGGCGGCACGGGCCGCCCGCCCGCCGGGGCGCCGGCACCCGCCCCCGGTCGCCGGGCCGCGAAGCGCGGCGGCTCCAGCACCTCGCCGTCCGCCGGGGCGGGCCGGCTGGTGCCCGGCACCCAGGCGGAGCCGCCCCAGTACCGGACGAAGCCGGGGATCGAGGGGTCGGCGTAGTAGCCAGGCTCGGGCCCGACCGCCGTGTCCGCGCCGCCGGCGAAGGGCTGGTCCGTCATACGGGGTCTTCTTTCCTGGCAGGTCCCGGCGGCGCCGCGGCACGCCCGCCCGGCGGGCCCGCGGGCGGCCCGGGGCGCGGCGGGCGGCTCCGCGGGCGGTGCGTGTGGGGGCATCACCGGAAGGTCAGACAGTCGCCGGGCAGTCACAAAGGGTAGTACCTCGGCGGACCGGTGACGGGAAATCGGCGAATCCCCGGACACCGGGTGGCCGCCCGGGGTATGGGATCCGACCGCGCCGCCTCCTGGCGCGCGGACGCGTTCGCGCGCCCTCAACGCCTCCGTTCACAACCCCGGGCGGAACTTTCCGGAGAAATTCCGGAAACACGAGTAAGAGCCGGCGCGGACCTCTCTCTCAAAGGGCACAGGGCCCGGAACCGGGCACGAACCGAAGGCAGAGAGGTAGACGATCATGGAGCGCCCCGTCAGCGTGGTCGAGCACGAGCTGGAGCTCAACCTGGTGCTCTCCCCCGACCACAGCGTCCCCGTCCCGGCCCGCCTGTCGTACGGCAGCCACGACCCGTACGCGGTCCACATCACCTTCCACCTGGACACCGGCTCGCCGGTGACCTGGGTGTTCGCCCGCGAGCTGCTGGTCGAGGGCACGTTCCGCCCGTGTGGCCAGGGCGACGTGCGGATCTGGCCGGCCCTCCCCCGGCCTTCGGCCGGGGGGACCCCCGTGGGGCGGCGCAGCGTGCTGTGCCTGGCGCTGAGCTCCCCCGCCGGGGACGCGCTGCTGGAGGCGCCGCTGCCGGTGGTCGCGGCCTGGCTGGAGCGGGCGCACCGGCTCGTCCCGCCGGGCAGCGAGCTGGCCGCGCTGGACCTGGACGGCTCGCTCGCCGAACTGCTCGCGTGAGGCTGCGCCCCGACGGGCACACCCGGCCGGACGCGACCACGGGGCCGTCCCCGCGCGGCGCGGCTCAGCGGGCCGCGGGGGCCTTCTGAGCCGCGCGCGCGGCGCCGGGTCCGCCGTCGCGCTGTCCGGGCAGCCGGACGACCGGTGCGCCGCCGGCCCGCCGCCGGGCCCTTATCCGGATGGCGGCGGCGAGCAGGAAGCACAACCCGACCCACGGGTAGACGGAGGTGGGCAGCTGGCGCAGCGGGCCCATGTGCAGGACGGCCGGCCCCTGCGGCTTGGCGGCCCACATCGCGAAGGAGAAGAACGCGAGGAGCGTGGCCCAGAACACGGCCCGCCAGCGGACCCTGCGGACGGCTGCCGGGCGGGCGTGCTCGACGGAGGCCTCGGCGGCGAGCAGGACGAGCACCGGCACGCACCACACCCAGTGGTGGGTCCAGCTGATCGGGGAGATCAGCACGGCGGTGACGGCGGCGCAGCACACGCCCCAGGCCTCTGCGCGCGGCAGCCAGCGGGAGCTGCGGGCGGCCCAGGCGGCGACGAAGAGCCCGGCCACGGCGGCCGCGCCGGCCCCGAGGGTGGCGAGGGTGCCGGGGTCGGCGGTGTGCAGGAGGCGGGCGAAGGCGCCGCGCAGCGACTGGTTGTCGACGATCTCGGTCTTGCCCACCCGGGACGAGTCGTAGAGGTACTCGGTCCAGAAGCCCCAGGTCGCGTCGGGCAGGACGAGCGCGCCGATCAGGAAGGTGCCGAGGAAGGTGAAGCCGGCCACGAAGGCGGCCCGGACGCGGCCGGTGAGCAGCAGGTAGACGGCGAACAGGCCGGGGGTGAGCTTGAGGCCGGCGGCGATGCCGATCGCCACGCCCTTGCCGCGGCGGCCGTCCGGACGGGTGAGGTCCCAGAGGATGAGGCAGGCGAGCGCGAGGTTGATCTGGCCGTAGCGGAGCGTGGTGAACACCGGTTCGAGCCAGACGCCGCAGCCGGTCACCAGGATCACGCCGAGCGGCCGCAGTTCCCTGCGCGGCCAGCCGACCAGCTTGAACGACAGGTGGGTGAGCAGTGCGAGCAGCCCGAGGTTGCCGAGAGTGATCGCCACCCGCAGGAACGGCACCGGGAACCAGGTCGTGGGGACGAACAGCATGGCCGCGAACGGGGGGTAGGTCGCGGGGAGGTTCCACTCGGTGACGCGCAGCGCGTACAGGTCGGTGCCGTTGGCGACGGCGGCGCCCTCGGCCCGGTAGACGATCATGTCGACCATCGAGGTGTGCACGAAGTGGCGGACCACGGCGTACACGACCAGGGAGAGCAACGCCACGGCCGAGACGGCCAGCAGCGGCCGGCGGGGGGCCTCGCGCAGGGAGCGGACGGGTACGCCGAACGCGTGCTTCAGCCGTTGCGACAGGGGGCCGGGCGAGGGGTCGGGTGCGGTCCGCCCCGGGCTGCGCTCGTCTTGCACCGCTGTCACTGTCCACTCCGTCCACGGCTCGGCCAAGCAGCGACGATACCGGATGCCCGCCGGGCGGGCTCGGCCACGAACAATCACTCAGGGTGACGAAAGGCCCCGGCCGGGCGTGCTCGGTCGCGGATCGGAGCACGCCCGGCCGGGGCGCGGGGAGGGAGCGGGGGTCCGGCGGGGGGGCGGGCCGGGGGTCGGGCCGGAGGTCAGCCGGTGTAAGCGCCGAGGGCTCGGGTGAAGTCCAGCGGCTGCTGGACGATGCTGCTGCAACTCGCGTCGGCGTAGGCCTTCGCGCCGCCGTCGCAGGCCTTGTCCCGGGTGCCGGACCACATCGCCAGCCAGGCCAGGTGCTTGCCGGCGGCGAAGGCGGCGAGCTGCTTGGCATCGGCGACGGTGAACACCTCGCTGGCGACGTCGTTGACGCCGATCATCGGGGTGACCGCGACCTTGCGCCAGGCGGCCGCGTCGTCCAGCCCGAGCACGCTCTTCACCTGGGCCTGGGTCGCGGTGGCCGCGGCGATCGCGTACGTGCCCATGCGGCCCTGCGGGTTCGGGGCGACGCCGTCGCCGAAGTCCATCGCCATGATGTTGACGGCGCCGATGGCGACGCCGCCGGCCTTGGCGCCGGCGACCAGGTTCACGCCGTCCTGGGTCAGACCGGAGGGCAGCGCGGGCAGGGTGAAGGAGACGTCCAGCGGCCGGCCCTTGGCGGCGGCGGTCCGCTGGAGCTGGGCGATGGCCTGGGCGCGCCGGCCGTTGGCCGCGGCGTCGGCGATCGCGCCGCCCTCGACGTCGAAGTCGAGCCGGGTGAGGCCGTACGCGTCGACGACCTTCTGGTAGGCGGCGGCCAGGTCGGTGACGGAGGAGCACGCGGCGGCGAGCTCGGTGCCGTTGGCTCCGCCGAAGGACGCCCGGACGTCACCGCCCGCCGCCCGCAGCGCGCCGACCTGGGCGGCCACGGCGTCGCTGGAGAGGTCGCTCACACCGCCCCACTTGGGGGTGCATCCGCCGCCGGACACGACGAACGCGAGGTTGAAGTTCTTCACGCCGGTGGCCTTGGCGGTGGCCACCAGGTCGTAGGGCGGGTAGAGCGAGGTGTCGACGTACGGGGCGAAGCCGGCCCCGGCGCCGGCCGGGGGCACGGGTGCACCGGTGGCCGTGGGGGTGGGGGACTGGCCGGGGCCGGTGGTCCCAGGCGCCGGGGTGGTCGGCTTCGCGGTCGGGCTGGGCTTGGCGGTGGCGGTGGGGGTCGCCGTCGCCGTCGGAGTGGCCGTCGCGCTGGGAGTCGCCGAGGCCGTCGCCGTGGGGGTCGCGGTCGGACGGCCCGAGGGAGTCGGCACGCTGCCGTCGCCGCCCTTGCAGGACGTGTGGTTGATCAGGCAGTTGGCCGGCTCGCCCTGCGCCGCGCCGGCGCCCCGCGCGACGAAGCCGACCACGACGCTCTTGCCCGGCTCCAGCCGCTTGTCCCACGACTCCGGCCGGACGGTGACGTGCTGCCCGTCGGCGGTGAAGGTCGCGTTCCAGAGCGAGTCGATCCGCGCCCCGGCCGGGAGGTCGAAGGTCAGCGTCCAGTCGTCGATCGCCTTCGCGTCCGGATTGGTCACCAGGTACTGGCCGGTGTAGCCGGCGTCCCAGGTGCTCGTCCGGCTGTAGACCGCGCCGAGCGAGGCGGCGCTCGCCGAGGAGGCGAGGACGACGGCGCCGCCCGCGACCAGTGCGGCGGCCACCGCCGAGGCCCCGATGACGGTGCCCCTGCGGCTGCGCCTGCGGTGGCCGGAACGGCGGTCGGGCTGGATCGTCATGGGCGCGCTACCTCCGCGGAGTGCTGGCGGGAGACCACCGACCGGACGCGGGTGCGTACAGGCGTCCGGACGGCCGTCCCGGCTCGGTCGGATGACCGGCGCGACCGACGCTAGCGGCGCCCGAGGGCCGGAACCGGCCTGCTGAGCGAGGGGTAGAACTCCCTTAGGGGGCTGTTAAGGAAGATCCCCGCCACACCCCCCGACCGCGCCCGTCCCACCCCCGAACCCCCTTGTACGAACGACTACTTCTGGAACAGTGCGGCCCGGCTGCGGCGGCGCCCGACCCGCGGGCCGGCGGTGTCGGGGCGGGTCCGCAGGCGCAGGCGGAGTTCGGCGCCGCCGAGCACGGCGGAGCGGCCGAGGGCGAGGTCGCCGCCGGTGGACTCGGCGAGCTTGCGGACGATGTCGAGGCCGAGGCCGGTCGAGCCCTCGCCACCGTGGCCCTCGCCGCGTTTGAGGGCGGCGGCCGGGTCGCTGAAGCCCGGGCCCGCGTCGCCGACCAGCACGATGACCGAGCCGTCCGTCGCGAGGACGTCCACCGAGAACGCGGTGCCGACCGCCGTGTGCCGGAACACGTTGCCCAGCAGCGCGTCCACCACCGCCGCCAGGTCGCCGCGCTGCACCGGCACCGGCAGGGGCCGGTCGGCCCCGGCGAGCTGCCAGCGGCGGCCCTCGTCCTCGGCGAGCGCGGACCAGAAGCCGACCCGTTCGCGGAGCACCTCGGTGACGTCGCAGCCGACGGCGACGGCGGGCGCGTCCCCGGGTGCGCGGCGGGCGGAGCGGATGATCTGGTCGACCTCGCGCTCCAACTGGGCGACGGCGTGCCGGGTGGCGTCGGCGGCGTCGCCCTCGCCGAGCGAGGCGGCGTTGAGCCGCAGCACGGTCAGCGGGGTGCGCAGCCGGTGCGACAGGTCGGCGGCCAGTTCCCGTTCGGCGGCGAGGAGTTGGACCACCCGGTCGGCCATGGTGTTGAACGCGTGGCCGGCCTCACGCAGTTCCTCGGGGCTGCCGGCCGCCACCCGGCCGTCGACCGGCACCCGGACGGCGAGGTCACCCGCGCCGAGTGCGCGGGCGGCGGAGGCGAGCCGGCGGGCCGAGGCGACGATCCGGGTGCCCATCCGGTCGGCGACCAGCACCGAGATCGCGACCAGGGCGAGCGCGACCGCGGAGAGCACGAGCCAGGCGGTGGTGACGCCGCGGGTGAGGTCGCCGTCGGCGACGAAGACCTCGACGACGGCCGTCCGTCCGGTGTCGACGGCGACCGGCTGGAGGAGCGCGTAGCCGCCGGGCACCCCGACGGTGAAGGAGCGGCCCTTCCCGCTCGCGGTGGAGACGTCGGCCGCGGCGGCTCGCGCCTGGCCGATGGTCGGCCCGCCGGGGCCGTCGTCGCCGGGCGCGATGGCGGGCGGCACCTTGGCGGGCAGGTGGACGGCCATCCGGTTCTGGGCGCCGGCGTCGGTGCTGGCCAGGGCGCGGTCGATGGCGTCCTGGTCGGTGGTGATGGCCAGGGCCGGGCCGAGCGCCGCGGCCTGCCGCCCGGCCGCGGTGAAGGCGCGGTCCCGGGCGGTCTGCTGGACCATCAGGCCGAGCGGGATGAGGAAGGCCAGCGCGACCATGGTGGTCCCGGCGACGGCGGCCTTGACCAGCGCCCAGCGCAGCGAGAGCCCGAACCGCCCGGCGTCCGGCCGCCTCATGTCCGGTGCTCCCCCTGCTCCGCGGCGGCCTCCAACCGCACCCCGACGCCGCGGACGGTGTGCAGGTAGCGGGGGCTGGAGGCGGTCTCGCCGAGCTTGCGGCGCAGCCAGGAGAGGTGGACGTCGATGGTCTGGTCGCCGCCGTAGGTCTGCTGCCAGACCTCGGCGAGGATCTCCTTGCGCGGCACGACGACGCCGGGGCGGGCGGCGAGGAAGGCCAGCAGGTCGAACTCGCGGCGGGTCAGGTCGAGCAGCCGCCCGTCCAGGACGGCCTCGCGGCGCTGGAGGTCGATGGCCAGTCCGCCGACCCGCAGCACCTGGGCGACGGGGGCGGCGCCGCCGCCGATGCGGCGCAGCACGGCGGCCATCCGGGCGCTCAGGTGCTCTCCGGAGAAAGGTTTCACCAAGTAGTCGTCGGCGCCGTCGTTGAGCAGCCGGACGATCTCGGCCTCGTCGTCCCGCGCGGTGGAGATGATCACCGGGACGTTGGTCAGCCCTCTGATCATCTTGAGCGCCTCGCTGCCGTCCAGGTCGGGCAGCCCCAGGTCGAGGATCACCAGGTCGCAGCCGACCTGGGCGACCTCCCGCAGCGCCTCCAGGGCCGTGCCCACGCTGCGGACGGCGTGACCGGTGTCGGTCAGGTGCCGGATGAGCGCGGAACGTACGAAGGGGTCGTCCTCGACCACGAGCACTGTTGCCATGGCCCTGCACGGTACGCCATGGGCGGGCACTGGTCTGTACCTCGGGGGTGGGTCGGGGTTCGGTCGGTGGCCGGCGGGGGCGCGGCCCGGACAGTGGGCAACTCCCCTTCCTGTCAACGGGGGTGCCGGTCCGCCCCGGTGCGGAGTACGGCAGGATGTCCGCACGATGCGGAACGGACTGGTACAACTCGGCGCCTGGGCGGCGGCCACCGGGGCGGCGGTGGCGCTGTCCTGGTTCGGCGTGCACGCCGTGCTGACCGGCGACGCGTTCGAGCAGCCCAAGGCCCTGCCGCTGCCTTCCCCCGCCACCGGCGGCGGCCCGCTCACGCCGGCCGCGAGCCCGGCCGAGGAGCGGTCCGCGCCCCAGCCCGACGGATCCGCCCAGCCCGTCTCCCCGTCCGCCGTCTCCTCCCGGACGCCGGCCTCCGCAGCGACCGCCGCACCGACCTCGCACCGCCCGGTGCCCGCGGCCACCACGGCGACGTCCTCGGTGAAGAGCTACCCGGTGCCCGGCGGCCGGGTCGCCCTGGACATCCGCCCGGACCGGGCCTCGCTCGTCTCGGCCACCCCGGACCCGGGCTGGCAGATGCAGGTGTGGAACGGCGACCAGTGGATGCGGGTGGACTTCACCAAGGACAACCAGGCCAACTCGGTGTTCGTCTACTGGAACGGCCACCCCCCGGTCGTCGAGACGGCGGTGCGCTGACGCCGGGCCGACCTGCGCGCGACCGTTCCGTTTCCTCCTGGTCAAGCCGTGCGCCGGGCGGGAGAATCGGCCGCACCGCTGTACGGAATGCCCACCGGAGGACGGAACCGCGATGCCCCCCGACCAGTCCCCGAGCTCACCCGGCTCGCCCGACGCCCCCACCCCGCAGGGCCCTTCCGCCGCCGCGCCCGCCACGACGGCCGGCGGCACGAACGACGCGATCGACGCGCTGGACGGCCGCCTGATCCGGCTGCTCGCCGAGGAGCCCCGGATCGGCGTGCTGGAGTGCTCGCGCCGCCTCCAGGTGGCCCGCGGCACCGTACAGGCCCGGCTGGACCGGCTCCAGGCCAAGGGCGTGATCGGCGGCTTCGGCCCCGAGGTGGACCCGGCCGCGCTGGGCTACCCGGTGACGGCCTTCGCGACCCTGGAGATCTCCCAGGGCCAGGGCGCCGACGTCCGGGCCCACCTGGCGAGCGTGCCCGAGGTGCTGGAACTGCACACGATCACCGGCGCCGGGGACATGATGGTGCGGATCGTGGCCCGCTCCAACGCCGACCTCCAGCGGGTGATCGACCGCGTGGTGGGCTTCGACGGGATCGTCCGCTCCTCGACGGCGATCGCCCTGGAGAACCCGGTCCCGTACCGCATCCTGCCGCTGGTGGACCAGGCCGCCGCCGAGTAGCCGGGGCCCGGCCGGCGGTCAGCAGGAGGGAACGCCGGCGCCGCTCTTGAGCGCGTCCAGCGCCGAGACCGCCTCGGCGAGCGTGCCGACCGGCACCAGCCGCAGCTGCGCGGGCTTGTTCACGCCGGCGTCCGTGCACTCGTCCTTGGGCAGCAGGAAGACCGTCGCGCCGTCGCGCGCGGCCGCCTGCGTCTTCAGCGGGACGCCGCCCACCGCGCCGACGTTGCCCTGGTCGTCGATGGTGCCGGTGCCCGCGATCGTGAGCCCGCCGGTGAGGTCGCCGCCCTTGCCGTCGCCGGCCAGCTTGTCGATGATCCCGAGCGCCAGCATCTGGCCGGCGCTCGGGCCGCCCACGTCGCCGAGGTCGACCTTCACCTTGACCTGGTCCGGCGACAGGTGCAGGTAGGCGAGCGCGGCCGTGGTCGCGCTGTCCTGCGACTCGGTCATCTGCTGCGCCGTCTCCTGCTCGGCCTTGGCCGGGTTGCTCTGCGGGTACACCGACTCGGTGGGCCGCACCGCGTAGTCCGGGTCCACCCAGGCCTCCAGGGAGCGCCACAGCGTGGTCCGGTCCCCCGGGTTGGTGGCCGAAATGGTGACCATCCGCAGTTCGCCCGTGGTGGTGCGCAGCGGCGCCCCGGTGATGGTCAGGACGGGCTTGTCGTGGTAGCTGCCGAGGGTGTCCGCGGTCAGGCCGGGCCAGGTCAGCGTGTACGGCAGCGGGACGAAACCGGCCACCCCGAACAGCGCGGCGACCAGCACCCCGCAGAGCGCGAGCGCACGGGTCCGCGGGGCGGTCAGGGCCTTGGTCAGCTTGGAGTCGGACACAGGAGGAATCCAAACACACCGGACGTCCCGCCCGGGCACTACCGCAGGGCGTCGGCCACCTCGGTGGCGGCCTCGACGACCCGGGGCCCGACCCGCTCGGGCACCAGTCCGTTCAGCATCACCACGCCGACGCTGCCCTCCACGCCGCTCAGCCCGAGCAGCGCGGCGGCCGCGCCGCACGCCCCGGACTGCTCCTCCGCACGGGTGATGACGAAGCCCTGTTCGGGCCGTCGCTGGTGGGGGAAGGCGCGCGCCTCCAGGATCGCCCGGCCCGCGGCACTCTCGGTGAGCGGGTGGCGCAGGCCGGTGCGGTAGGCGACGTGGAAGTCCGTCCAGCTCGGTTCGACGACCGCGACGGCCAGCGCCTCGTTGCCGTCGACCAGGGTGAGGTGGGCGGTGGCGCCGAGATCCTCGGCCAGGCTGCGCAGGGCCGGCAGGGCGGCCTCGCGCAGCAGCGGGTGCACCCGGTGGGCCAGGCGCAGCACGCCGAGGCCGACCCGGGCCCGGCCGCCGATGTCGCGGCGGACGAGTCCGTGCTGTTCGAGGGTGGCCAGCAGCCGGTAGACGACGGTCCGGTTGACGGCCAGCCGGGCGGCCAGTTCGGTGACGGTGAGGCCGCGCTCGGAGTCGGCGAGGAGCTTGAGCACCCGGACGCCACGGTCCAGGGTCTGGGAGGTCTCGGCTGTCACGACGGGCATTCCTTTCCGCGGCAGCTCACGGACCGGCGGGGGCCGGCCCGGGGCGGGGTTTCGCGCGCAGATGGGGGGTGGCCGCGCTCGGGTCGCGCAGTGCGAATCGCGGTGCGAATCCATGACGCCCGTGCGAGCCCTGCGGCGCCCGTCTCTCGGGGGTGACCCGGCGGAAGAGCGTGTGGGAAAGGTAGTGAAGGAAATGTCGCGACGGAAGTGGTTGTCCAAAATTCGGTCGTGATCGATTGCGGCGTCCGGAACGAACCGGGGCAAAAGACCGTATATCGACCACCCGACCCGGTCGCTCGTTCGAACACAGTCCGAAGTCCGGACACGTCGGGGTACCGGGCACTCCGGGAGTCGGGATCGCGGGAGGTACTCGAGCCGCGGCCGCGGGGCGGCTACCCGAGGTTGCGGAACACCGTCCAGGCCACCGCGGCGCCGAGGACCGCCGCCGTACCGCGCCGCCCGAGCGGCGGCCGCCAGCTGCGGCCGGCCAGTCCCTCGCGCAGCCAGGTCACGTACATCAGGGCGACCAGCGGGAGGCAGACCAGCAGCATCGCGTTGTCGTGGAACGCGGCCGCGAGGTCGCCGTGCAGGAGGTCGTAGGTCATCCGGGTGCCGCCGCAGCCCGGGCACTGCAGGCCGGTGATCCGGCGGAAGGGGCAGAACGGCAGCGCCTGCCCGGGCAGGTGGGGGTTGCGCGACCACAGGTAGGCCGAGCCGGCCAGGCCTCCGAGGAGCACGGCCAGCGGCGGGCCCGCGGTGCGCAGGCGCGCGGGCACGACGAAGCCGCCCCGGCCGGAGCCGGGGCGGCGTGCCATGCGTGGCGCGCTCAAGGTCAGCCGCGCAGCAGACGGCCCTGGGCGTCCGTGCGGTCGTTGCTGACCAGGAACATGATGCCGTCGATCAGGGCCCAGAAGCCGAAACCACCGCAGGTCAGGAGCTGGGCGATGCCCATGCCGATGTGACCGGTGTAGAAGCGGCCGATGCCGAACCCGCCGAGGAAGAGCTGCAGGATGCCCGCGACGATCTTCGACTTGTCCGAGTACTCCGGCATGCCCGGGTACGGCTGGCCGGGGTACGGCTGACCCGGGTACGGCTGCTGGCCGGGCTGAGGGGGGTACGACACGTTCGCTGTGCTCCTTGGTGTGACTGGCCCGGCCGTGAGATCGGTCGCCTGCCGGGTGGTGAGGTGTCCGCCGTTCCACCGTCGCTGACGGCCGGCCCGGTCGGGACGGCGCGCAGCACGGACGGGTCCGGTGGCAGCGCGGCACGCGGAACACTATCGGATGATCAGACCGATCGCCCCGACAATTCCACCAGCTATACCGGAATGTCATAACGCGTTACCGCGCTCCGGATTCCCCCCTTGCCGAACGGGAGGAATCCACTGACGTACCGTTACTTCGCCCATTCCCGGATTCGGGCGATCCGCGCCTTCAGCTGATTCGCCGTCGCCTGCGCGGTCAGCGGGCCGCCGCACTCGCGGCGCAGCTCGTTGTGGATCGTGCCGTGCGGCTGGTTGGTGCGGTGGTGCCAGGCCGCCACCAGGGTGTTCAACTCCTTGCGCAGCTCGCGCAGTTCCTGGTGGGTGACGACCGGCCGCTGCTCGGCCGGCAGCTCCAGCAGGTCGGCCTCCTCGGCGGGCTTGGTCTTGCTGCGCTGGATCTGGCGGTGCTGACGCTTCTGGAGGAGCATCTGCACCTGGTCCGGCTCCAGCAGGCCGGGGATGCCGAGGTAGTCCTCCTCCTCCTCGCTCCCCGGGTGGGCCTGCATACCGAACTCCATGGCGTTGTACAGCACCCGGTCGAAGACCGCGTCGGAGCCGATCGCCTCGTAGGAGAACTCGTCGCCGCCCGCGCCGTCCGGGCCTTCGTTGGCCCGCTCGGCCTCGGCGAGCAGCCGGTCCTCCTCGTCGAACAGGCCCTCGCCCTCCTTCTTGGGACGGTCCAGCACGTGGTCGCGCTGGAGCTCCATCTCGTTGGCGAAGCCCAGCAGCATCGGGATGGTCGGCAGGAAGACCGAGGCCGTCTCACCGCGCTTGCGGGCGCGCACGAAGCGGCCCACCGCCTGGGCGAAGAACAGCGGGGTGGAGATCGAGGTCGCGTACACCCCGACGGACAGCCGGGGAACGTCGACGCCCTCGGACACCATGCGGACCGCGACCATCCAGCGGGAGGTGCCCTCGGAGAAGTCGGAGATGCGCTTGGACGCCTCGGCCTCGTCCGAGAGCACCAGGGTGACCTTCTCCCCGCTGATCTCGCGCAGGATCTTGGCGTACGCGCGGGCCACCGTCTGGTCGGTGGCGATGACGAGCCCGCCGGCGTCCGGGATGGCCTTGCGGACCTCGGTCAGCCGCCGGTCGGCGGCCTGGAGCACGGAGGGGATCCACTCGCCCTGGGGGGCCAGCGCGGTGCGCCAGGCCTGGGCGATCAGGTCCTTGGTCATCGGCTCGCCGAGCCGGGCCTCCAGCTCGTCGCCGGACTTGGTGCGCCAGCGCATGTTGCCGCTGTAGCTGAGGAAGATCACCGGGCGCACGACGTGGTCGGCGAGCGCGTGCCCGTAGCCGTACGTGTAGTCGGCGACGGACTTGCGGATGCCGTCGCCGCCCGCTTCGTACTGGACGAAGGGGATCGGGTTGGTGTCCGAACGGAACGGCGTCCCGGTCAGCGCGAGCCGCCGGGCGGCCGGTTCGAAGGCCTCGAAGCAGGCCTCGCCCCAGGACTTCGAGTCACCGGCGTGGTGGATCTCGTCCATGATCACGAGGGTCTTGCGGGCCTCGGTCCGGTTGCGGTGCAGCATCGGGTTCACCCCGACGCCCGCGTAGGTGACCACGATGCCGTGGTACTCGCGGGACAGCGGCCCGGACGAGTACGCCGGATCCAGCTTGATGCCTATGCGCGCGGCGGCCTCGGCCCACTGCTTCTTCAGGTGCTCGGTCGGCGCGACGACGGTCACCTGCTGCACGAGGTGGTTGTGCAGCAGGTACGAGGCGAGGGTGAGCGCGAAGGTGGTCTTCCCGGCGCCCGGGGTGGCGACCGCGAGGAAATCGCGCGGCTGCGTCTCGATGTACTTGTCCAGCGCCCCCTGCTGCCAGGCACGCAGCTTGCCCGCCGTACCCCAGGGGGCACGGCCGGGGAAGGCCGGCGAGAGGTGGTGCGAGGAGGCGGGTGCGGCATGGCCGGCGGCCCGGACGGGAGCGTCCGGCTCCGACACGTCGGAGAAGAGCGGCATCGAGGAGGCGGCGGCGGTACTCACGGGCTCCGAAGGGGATCATCGCAGGTCAGAGGCGGTCTTGCGGCCTCACCCCGCAGTCGGGCGGCGATCGGACAACCCGCCCAGCCTACCGGCCCCGGCTCCGTTCCGGCGCTTCGACCCGGCTCCGTCCGGGGCCTGCGGGACCGGTCGACGGCCGGAAATCGACGTGACGCAGGTCACGTCGAAAGCCCTGCGGAGTGGCGTAAGCGGAAGCCGTCCCCCCGCTCTCACTGGTGTGGGGCCGCACCACCGGGGCCCCGCCCGACCCCGAAGGGACCCCCGTGCACCACAGCGCCGTCGAAGAGACCGTCCAGGCCCGCCTGTTCCTCTCCCTCCACCGCTCGGTCCGCCTGCGGGTCACGCTCGCCTACCGACCGGAGGACCCGCTCGCCGTCCGGATGGGCTTCCCCGCCGAGTTCTCCCTCGACGAGCCCGCCGACGGCCCCCGCGACGACGCGGAGGCCGCCGCCGACATCGTCTGGGTGTTCGCCCGCCACCTGCTCTCGGCGGGCCTGGAGCTGCCCGCCGGGCTCGGCGACGTCCACGTCCGCCCCGCCGCCGGAGGCCGCACCACGGTCGAGCTGCGCGCCCCGGAGGGCACCGCCCTGCTCCGGTTCGACACCGCCGACCTGCGCCGCTTCCTGTGGCGCAGCCGGCTGCTCGTCCCCGAGGGCGAGGAGCACCTGCACCTGGACGCCGACCGCGCGCTCGCCGAGCTGCTCGGTTGACCGGCGCGCCGGCGTCCGCGGGCGCCCCCGCGGCCGGCGACCGCCCGCCACCGCTCCGGTCAGCCCGACAGCCGACGCATCAGCCGGACGCCCTGCGCCGCCGTCAGGTGCGGCAGGTAGGCCTTGCCGATCGCCCGGGTGATGCTGGGCAGCCCGGCCGGGTCGGGGTAGGCCATGAACATCGGCCGGTACTCCGGCTGGAACTTGGACTTGAACGCGAGAAGCGAGCGGAACCCGTACACCGGCTCCAGCACCCGGCCCATCCAGTCCAGCATCCGCTGCAGCCCGGTGGCCTCCTCCTGCCCCGAGCGGGCCAGCGGCGCGCCGGACAGCGACAGGAACCGCGCGCCCTCCTCCTTGAAGCCCAGCGCGGCCGAGGCGATCAGGAACTCGTTCACGCCGCGGAAGCCGTCCGAGCGCCGGCGCATGAAGTCCAGCGTCCAGCCGACCGGCGCGCCGCCCTCGTACACCGGCATCCAACTGGTCAGCCCGTGCACGACGCCCTGTTCGTCGACCGCCACCAGCACCCGGACGTCCGGGTCGTCCAGCTCCTCCAGACCGCCGAGCGTGAAGCCCATCTCGGGCAGGCCCTTCTCGGAGACCCACTCCTCCGAGATCGAGCGGATCTGGTCCTTCAGCGCGAGCGGCGCCTCGCGGTAGGCCCACCACTCCGCGGTGATGCCCTGCTTGCCCGCCTTGTTGAGGGCCGTCCGGATGTCCTGCCACTTGCGGCCGGTGAAGGCCAGCTCGGGCAGCGCGACCACGGTGTCCTCGGCGACCTGCACCGAGCGCCAGCCCAATTGCTCGGCGGCGGCCCTGGTCTCCGGGGAGACGCTGTAGAAGCACGGGGTCCAGCCGCGCGCGTCGCAGTACCGGGCGAAGCCGGCCACGGCCCGGGCCCGGGCCGCGGGCTCGCCGAACGGGTCGCCGGTGGTCAGCGCCACCGTGTTGAGCACCCGGTAGGCGACGGCCGCCCGGCCCTCCTCGTCGAACCAGTAGTGGTTGCCGTCCCACGTGGTGATGAAGGACAGCGTCCCGCCGCCGTGCGCGGTCAGCAGCGCGCGGGCCCGCTGCGCGGCCGCGGCGTCCGTGTGGACCACCGGCTTGCGGAAGGCCAGCAGCAGCACGGTCAGCGCCACCGCCCAGAACGCCAGCCCGCAGTACGTCTCCAGGAACCGCGCCACCGGGCCGACCGCGATCGGGTAGTCCGGCAGCAGGTCGTTGTAGGCGGGCGGCAGGAACTGCGCGGGCAGCCCGTGCACCAGCCCCCGGAACGTCGCCCCCGGCTCGAACTGGCCGGCGACCAGGACCCCGAGGACCGTGTACGCGGCGGCGGCCGCCAGCGCGGCGCCGCCCACGACGGCCGCCAGCCGGCGCACCGTCCGGCCCGCCAGCCGCAGCCGGAACCGCTGGCGGGTGGCGAGCAGCAGGGCCGTGGTCAGCAGCGGCAGCAGCAGCGCCTCGACGAAGTACTGGATCACGTCCCCGGCGTCCGCCCCGGAGTCGTTGTACAGCCACACCAGCAGCGCCACCCACAGCAGTTCGGTGACGACGGTGATCCGCCAGGCGAACCGCAGCCCGCGGCGCAGCCCCTCGGCGAGCACCAGCAGCAGCGCCGGGAACAGCGCCGCCATCAGCCGGCCCGGGGTGTCGAAGATCCGCTCGACGGCGTGCGCGCGGGCGCAGTCGTGCACCGACGTCGCGCAGTAGTCGGCGATCTCCTCCGGGCTGAGCCGGTGGGAGAAGTACAGCTCGGAAAAGGTGTTGAACGGCCCGGCCGCGTTGTCGTAGAACGAGGCGATCAGCGGGCCGAAGGCGGCGGCGACCAGGCACAGCGCCACCAGCACCCTGGTCTCGGCGTGCGAGGAGCGGTGGGTGCGCAGCAGCAACCGGCCTCGGGTGAGCAGCGCGCCCGCGCCGAGCCCGAGCAGCGCGGCGGCACACCGCTGGACGCTCTGCAGGTGGCCGACGTACAGCGTCATGACCAGCGGCACGAGCAGCACCAACAGGTGCATCCGGCGGCGCCACAACACGCTGAGCCGGTAACCGAGCACCGCGGCCAGGGCGAACAGGCCGGGGCCGGGGCCGATCGCGACCTGGTCGACCACCGAGTCGGTCCACTGCTCGCCGGCCCGGGAGCCGGCCGCGACCAGCGCGGTGCCGAGCACGGTGCCCGCGGCCTGCCCCACCACCAGCACCCCGAGGGTGCGCCACCGGCCGAGCCGCCGCTCGGCGGCCGGGCCGACGAGGAGCAGCAGCAGGCTGGTGAACACGTACGCGCCGATCCCGGCGCACCAGAACAGCGAGGTGAACGGCGTCCACCAGCGGCCCTCGGAGAGCGTCTGGACGCCGGTCCCGGCCTGCCGGAGCAGCCGGGCCGACGGCCCGGTCAGGCTCCCGGTGGCCGCGCCGACGCCCCACAGGACGACGAGCGCCCCCATCGTCAGCGGGGCCGAGCGCAGTCGGGCGCCGACCAGCCGGGCCGTCCGGCGCACGCGCTGCGGCCGCGGCTCCGGGGTGCGGGTGACGGGCGTGGGGGTGACGGGCGTGGGGGTGACGGGCGTGCGGGTGGCCGGCTCCTGGTCCACGACCACCTCCGGCCTGGTGACGACGGCTGCGGCCGCCCGGGTGCGGCTCACTTGAGCAGTCCGGTCTGGCGGGCGATCCACGGCAGTTGCTCGGCGATGCCGATCCGCCAGGCCCCCCAGCCGTGCCCGCCGGGGAGCAGGTCGAACTTGGCCTTCATGCCGGCCGCCTGGACGGCCTGGTAGACCTTCTCCATCCCCGGCCGGAAGTCGTAGTCGCCGCGGCCGACCACGATCGCCACCGAGGTGTCGGGGAACGTGCGGTGGGCCATCACCGAGAGCGGGTCGACCGACTCGAACTTGGCCCGGTCACCGCCGAACGCCTTCCTGACGGTCTCGTCCCGGCTGCCCAGCGTGGGCTCCTCCTGGCCGGACATGTCGAGGACGGTGCCGTAGACGTCGGGCGCGTTGACACCGAGCTGCAGGGCGCAGGTGCCGCCCATCGAGGCGCCGCCCACGGCCCAGGACCCGCGGCCCTTGGCGGTCTGCAGGTGCTTGTCGATCCAGTCGGGGACGTCGGCGGCGAGGTAGGTCTGCGCCTTCGCGATCTTCGAGTCCATGCAGAGCGTGTTCCCCCAGGTAGAGCCCAGCTGGTCGGGCATCACGACGATCGGTGCGAGGCCGCCGTGCTCGGCCGCGAACGCGTCCAGCGACTCGTTCACCTGGGCGTTGAGCACCCAGTCCGCCGGCGTCCCGGGCTGACCGGTGATCAGGACGAGCACGGGCAGCAGCGGCCGCGGGTTGGCCTGGTAGGCGGGCGGCAGGTAGACGTAGGCGCTGCGGCCGACGAAGCCGGACTTGGCCCCGGGTATGTACACCTGCGAGACGGTGCCCTTGCCGGGCAGGCCGGCCGGGGGCGTCCAGACCTCCGAGAGCGCCGAGCCCTGCGGCGCGCTCGCGGTCTCGGCGACCTTCGGGGCGATCTTCGCCCCGGTGTCGGTGAGGAACGGCGCGAGCATGATCTTGCCGTTCGGGTACTGGCCGAAGCCGATGTTGATCTGCGACGCGGCCATCAGCAGCACCAGCGAGCCGAGGCCGAGCGCCAGCCCGCGGCGCCGCCAGGAGACGCCGCGCAAGCGGTAGCCGACCAGGCAGAAGCCCAGCAGGGCAACGGCCACCCACCACGTGACGTAGTCCGGGGTGCCCTCCGGGAACGGGTGCCACCAGCCGTCGACGACGACGCCCAGCAGCAGGCTGAGCGCCGCCGCGGTGAACAGCGCGGCGGGCAGCCGGAAGCTCCACCACGAGCGGTTGCGCGAGACGGCGAGCACGAGCAGCGCTCCCCAGCCCGCGGCCAGCACGGCGTACGGGATCGGGCCGTGCGTCAGCGGCCAGTCGAGTGGGTTCCACGGGTTGGCGAGGGTGATCGGGGTCATGCCGCTTTCCCCGGCCGGGTGGTGTCGGCCAGGAAGCCGTAGGCCACGACGTTGCCCTCGTAGCCGTGCTCCTCGCTGAACGCACCGCCGCAGGTGATCACCCGCAGCTGCGCGTCGGAGGCCTGTCCGTACACCCGGTCGTCCGGGAAGTCCTTTCGGTCGTGCACTTCGATGGCGTACAGCTGGTAGACGGCGGTGGCGCCGTCCGCCCGGACGAACTCGATCCGGTCCCCGCGGTGGAGCGCACCCAGGTGGTAGAAGACGGCCGGGCCGCTCTTGTTGTCCACGTGGCCCGCGATGATAGCGGTGCCCCGCTGGCCCGGGGTCGCCCCGCCCCGGTACCAGCCGGCGAGGTTGCGGTCCGCCGCGGGCGGCGCCTGGAGCCGGCCGTCGGCCTCCAGGCCGAGACCGGTGACCGGGGCGTCGAGCTTGACGGCCGGGATGCGGATCCGGGTCGGCGCCGACGGGCCGAGCGGCGGGACGACCGAGACCGGGGCGAACCCACTCAGGGCCTGCCCGGTGCCGGGGGCGGGGGGAAGCTCGCCGGGACCGCCGTCGTGCAGCAGCCAGGCGCCGAGGACCATCGCGGTACCGGCCGCGAGGGTGCCCGGCCACGGGTTCCTGCGCTGTTGGGCGCCCACGGGCGCTCCCCTCTGCCGACGACTTCCCGATTCCTGGGAGTTTCCTGGGAACCAATTGAACCGGACGGGACCCTAAGGCACGTCCATACGATGGTCGTACCAATCCCCCCCAAACGGCAGGGTTGGGGCCGTCGCTCCTGCGCCGAGTGGCGGCGCCGTCACGGAACGCGACGGAGTGCCACCACGCCCGGGCGCCCCGGGTCCGGCCCGCACTCCATCGACGACGGAGCGAGTCAGTCCGGTTGCATCAATCGGGCGATCACTTGAGACCGTCTGTGGCGACTCGCCGACCGAATGCGTTCACATGCCATGCTGACCCGGTCACGGGTTCTATCACCTCACTGGTCCGACCGGACTTTCGCATGCCTGCACGCCTGCCGAACGCCTCATGAACGGAGTGACCATGGACTCCCTATCCCGTCGCACCCTGCTGGCCGCCGGCGCGGCCGGTGCCGCCGCCCTGGTGGCGGGCTGCGGGACCACCGGCGCCGGCGGCGGAGAGCACGCGACGGGCACCCCGGCCCCCGCCGGGACCACCGAGCAGCCGGCCACCCCGGCCCCGGCCCCGGCCCCCGCGCCGGCCAAGCCGCAGGTCGTCCTGATCGGAGACGGCTCCACCTCCGACACCGGCGTCCAGCCCCGTCAGCCCGTCCCCGACCGGCTCAAGCCGGGCGAGCGCCCGCCGCAGTTCGTCGTCTTCTCCTGGGACGGCGCCGGCGAGCTCGACAACGGCCTGTTCGCCCGCTTCCGCCGGCTGGCGCAGGAGCACAACGCGTCGATGACCTTCTTCCTCAGCGGCCTCTACCTGCTGCCGGAGTCCAAGAAGGACCTCTACCGCCCGCCCCAGCACAAGGTCGGCGCGTCCGAGATCGGCTACCTCAGCGACCAGCACATCCACGACACGCTGGAGAACGTGCACGCCGCCTGGCTGGAGGGCCACGAGATCGGCACTCACTTCAACGGCCACTTCTGCGGCTCCACCGGCGTCGGCAAGTGGTCCCCGGAGGAGTGGGACAGCGAGATCCAGCAGGCCATGGACTTCGTGACGAACTGGCGGACCAACACCGGGTTCACCGACCTGCCGGCGCTGCCGTTCGACTACCGCAAGGAGCTGATCGGCAGCCGGACCCCGTGCCTGGAGGGCCAGCGCAACCTGCTGCCCACCGCCGTCAAGCGCGGCTGGCGCTACGACAGCAGCGGCAACGGCAGCCAGGTCTGGCCGCAGAAGATCCAGGGCGGTGCCCTGTGGGACCTCCCGCTGCAGTCCATCCCGTTCCCCGGCCACACCTTCCAGGTGCTGTCGATGGACTACAACATCATGTTCAACCAGTGCGGCCCCAACACCAAGGCCGACCCCGCGCTCTACCCGGGCTTCCAGGCCCAGGCGCGCGACGCCTACCTGATGGGCTTCGACCGCACCTACAACGGCAACCGGGCGCCGTACATCATCGGCAACCACTTCGAGGAGTGGAACGGCGGCATCTACATGAACGCCGTCGAGGACGCCTTCAAGTCCATCGCGGAAAAGCCGGAGGTCCGGCTGGTGTCCTTCCGCCAGCTGGTGGACTGGCTGGACGCGCAGGACCCGGCGGTCCTGCGCAAGCTGCAGACCCTCGCCCCCGGCCAAGCCCCGGCGGGCGGCTGGGAGAACTTCCTCGGCACCCCGGCGGCGGCGCCGTCCCCCACGGCCACCGCCACCGCGCCGACCGCCGCCGGCTGACCGTCAGGCCCTGCGGACCCGGCCGGAGACCAGCGCCCCCAGCAGGGCCACCCCGGTCATCGTCAGGAAGATCACCGCGAAGGCGCCGGGCGACCCGGCGCCTTCGGCGTTCCCGTGGGCCGCCGCCGATCCGCCGCCCAGCGCCGAGAAGAGCACCCCGGCGAGGCCCACCAGCAGCACGTTCCCGAGCGCGTCGCTCATCTGCAGGGAGGCCGAGTTGGCCCCGGCGTCCTGCGGTGCGGACAGCTTCATCATCAGCACGCTGACGCTCGCGACCGTCAGCCCCATCCCGATGCCGCCGACGCCCCAGGCCACCGCCGCCGTCCAGACCGGCACCGCCGGGACCAGCACCAGCGCCGCCCCCGCGATGGCCACCGCCGTCAGCACGAACCCGCCCCGGATCATCGCCTCGCGGTAGCGCTCGGCCCGCGGCCGGCCCTGCAGCCACGAGCCCAGCGCCCAGGACAGTCCGCCACTGGTCAACGTCAGCCCGGCCAGCGTCGGCGACAGGCTCCGCTGGGTGACCATCATCAGCGGGATGAACGCCTCCGCCGCGAAGAACGCCCCGGCGGCCACGCCGCGCAGCAGGATCACCGTCGGCAGGCCGCGCCCGGCCCGCAGCGTGCCCTTGGGCAGCAGCCCGAGCACCGCGGGCAGCAGCAGCGCCGCGCCGGCCGCCGCCGGGAGCAGCCCGATCGGGTCCAGCCGCTGGCCCGCGTACTGCAGCAGGCCGGCGCCGAGGGCGGCCATCGCGGCCAGCACGGTGCGGCGGCGGTCGAACTCCGCGCCCTTGAGCACCGGGTGCTCGCGCTCGGAGCGGGCCAGCGCCGGGCCCATCACCGCCAGCGGCAGCAGGATCAGCGCCGGCACGGCCAGGAACACCCAGCGCCAGCCCAGGTGCTGGGTGACGGCGCCGGAGACCACCGGTCCGACGATCGAGGGCAGCACCCAGGCCGAGGAGAAGGCCGCGAACACCGAGGGCCGCAGCCGCTCCGGGTAGGCCCGCCCGACCACGACGTACAGCGCGACGATCACCAGCCCGCCGCCCAGCCCTTGGACCGCCCGCCCGGCCACGAACAGCCACATCCCCGGCGCCGTCCCGGCCACCACCAGGCCCGCGCCGAACACCGCGATGCCGGTGAACAGCGGTTGCAGCGGGCCGCGCCGGTCGCACCACTGGCCGGAGACGACCAGGGCGAACAGCGTGGTGGTGAAGTAGCCGGAGAAGGCGAAGGCGTACAGCCCGAGCCCGTCCAACTGCCGGGCCGCCACCGGCATCGCGGTGTTGACGGCCGTCGCCTCGAAGGCGAGCAGCAGGACCACCGACACGATCCCCAGGGTGAGGGCGCGGTAGCGGCCGCTGAGCACCCCGCCGCCGGGGTCGTTCTCGACGGGCATCGGGGCGGAGTCGACCGAGGTGGAGGAGGCAGTGGTCATACGTGCCATCGTAAGGTCCGTCCGGCGCTTGGACCCCTGACCGGAGTCGGTGAGCGACTCCGCCGCAGGACCTAGGACACGCCCCGGGACAGGGCCGGCGGCCGGGTCAGTGGAGGACCTTCAGGCCGACCACGCCGGAGACGATCAGCAGCAGGCAGCCGATCCGGGCCAGCGTCACCGCGTCGCCCAGGACGGCCATGCCGTAGAGCGCGGTGCCGACCGCGCCGATGCCGACCCAGACCGCGTAGCCGGTGCCGATCGGGACGGTGCGCATCGCGTACGCCAGTCCGCCCATGCTCAGCAGTAGGGCGACGCCGAAGACGAGGCCGGGGACGAGGCGGGTGAAGCCCTTGGACGACTCCAGGGCGACCGCCCAGACGGTTTCCAGGACACCCGAGACGATCAGAACGAGCCAGGCCATGACGGTAGGAACCTCCGCAGTCCACAACGGCCGGATTGCCGCTGAACTGCGCCGTCTTGTCGTCACCGGGTACGACGCGCTCGTCCGGGGTGGCGGGAAATGCGCCACCTGCCTCCGAAGGTAGCACACATTGCCATACAGAATTTACAAAACGCCATTGACCCCATTCCCGGACTCCGCCATCCTGAATTCACTGGCCGTGTGCCCGAGTGGCTGAGGGAACCGTCTGCAAAGCGGTTTACACGGGTTCGATTCCCGTCACGGCCTCGACAAAAGGAATTGCCGGTCGACTGCGAAAGTCGACCGGCAATTCCGCGTTCCGCTTTTCCGTCACACCGCGACGGCGTCCTCCGGCCGGATCGGCAGGCGCCCCACCGGCAGGCCGGTCGCGGCCCGGACGGCGGCGGCGACGGCCGCCGGGGCGACCACCGCGGGCGCGGCGCTGACGGCCTTGGCGCCGAAGGTCGCGACCACGTCCCGTTCCTCCAGCAGGGCCGCGATCCGCACCTCCGGGGTGTCCAGCGAGGTCGGCAGCCGGTAGCCGGTGAGCGAGGGGTTCTGCAGCACGCCGCCCTCGGTGCGCAGTTCCTCCAGCAGCGCCAGGCCGACGCCCTGGGCCACGCCGGCCTCGATCCGGTCCTCGATCTGCCGCGGGTTCAGCGCCCGGCCGACGTCCTGGGCGACGGTCATCTCGACCACCCGGACCGTGCCCAGCTCGATGTCCACGTCCACGACCGCGCGCATCGCGCAGAACGCGATGGAGACGAACGCGTCGCCCTGCCCGGCCTCGTCCAGCGGCTCGGTCGGGTGCGGGCGGCACTGCGCGGTGGCCCAGAGCTCCTTGCCCTCCAGTGCCTCGGCGACCGGCATGCCGAGCACCCCGTCGTACGAGGTGATCTTGCCGTCGGTGATCTGGAGCAGCTCCACCGACATCCCGAAGTTGGCGGCGATCGGCTGGAGCAGCTGGTGGCGGACCATCAGCGCGGCCCGCTCGACCGCGCCGCCGGACACCCAGGTGTGCCGCCCGCGGGCGGAGGGCCCGGCGATCGACTGGTCGCTGTCGGCCGGCGCGATGTAGACCTCGCTGACCCCCAGCACCGTCTGCACGATCTGCCGGGCCAGCGTCGCGAAGCCCTGGCCGGAGTCGACGGCCGCGCAGATCACGGTCGCGTGGTCGCCGCTGACCCGCACGGTCGCGGTGGACACCTCGTCCTCGCCCTCGGCGCCGAGCATGTGCACCATGCCGACGGCGTAGCCGATCCCGCGCCGCACGGCCGTCGGGTCGCCGGCGCCGCCGGGCCCGCCCGGCAGCAGCCACTCGGCGTCCGGGTCGTCCACCGGCAGCGCGGGCAGCGGTTCGGCGGCGACGGCCTCCAGCAGCGCGGTCACCGGCGCCGGGCAGGTGACGGCCTGTCCGGTGGGCATCGGGTCGCCGGTGGCCATCGCGTTGCGGCGGCGGATCTCCACCGGGTCCACGCCCACCCGGGCGGCCAGCTGGTCCAGCTGCGATTCGTAGGCGAAGCAGGACTGCAGCGCGCCCTCGCCGCGCATCCGCCCGGCCGGCGGGTTGTTGGTGCGCACGGCCCACGCGTCCACGAAGACGTTCGGGCACACGTACGGGCCGACCGAGAAGGCGGTCGCGGCGGCCAGCGCCTCGGCGGAGACGTCCGCGTAGGCGCCGCCGTCGAGCAGGATCTGCGCCTCGACCTTCACCAGCCGGCCCTCGGCGTCCGCGTGGTGGCGGTAGCGCAGGAGGGCGGGGTGGCGCGAGGTGTGGGTGTGGAAGGACTCCTCGCGGGTGAGCGTCATCTTCACCGGGCGGCCGGTGCGCAGCGCCAGCAGCGCGAGGGTGACCTGGAAGGAGAGGTCCTCGCGGTCCGAGGTGGCGCCGGGCACGCCGGTGACGACCAGTCGGACCCGGTCCGGCTCCAGGCCGAGACACGCGGCGGTGCGGTCGCGGTCCCCGTGGGGGTCGGTGGAGGACAGGTGCAGTTCGACGCCGCCGTCCGGGCGCGGCACGGCGAGGCCGGCCTCGGCGCCGAGCGGAGCCGGGTCCTGGCGGCCGACCTGGTAGAGGCCCTCGACGACGATCTCGCCGACCGCGTCCGGGTCCCCGCTGCGCAGCGGCAGGTGGCGGAACAGGTTGCCGTCCGGGTGCAGCGGCGGGGCGGTGAAGGCCTGCTCCGGGTCGGTGACGGCCTCCAGCGCCTCGTACTCGACGACGATCAGACCGACCGCCAGCCGCGCGGTGTCGGGGTGGTCGGCCGCCACCGCGGCCACCGGCTCGCCGTGGTGGCGCACCACGCCCGAGGCCAGCACCGGGCGGTCGGCGACGATCGGTCCGGCCGGGGCGCCGTCGGGCAGGCCGTCCGGGCCGGGCGGCAGGTCCGCCGCGGTGACGACGGCGTGCACGCCGGGCAGGGCGAGGGCGGCCGAGGTGTCGACGGCCTTGATCCGGGCGTGCGGGTGCGGCGAGCGCAGCACGGCGCCCCACAGCAGCCCCTCGGCCCACAGGTCGGCGGCGTACGGGTAGATGCCGAGCGCCTTGGGCAGGGCGTCACTGCGCAGCGGCGAGCTGCCGAGCCCGAACGGCTCCGGCGCGCCGGTCCCGTCTCCGTCCTGCTGGGTTGCTGCGCCGATGTCGGTAGGCGACGTCATGATGCGTGGTCGTCCTCGGGAAGCCGGATGCCGTGGGCGGGGGTGGCGCCGTACGGGACGCCGGCCGGGGCGCCGCCCTCGGCCGGGACGCCGTGCGGGGGCGTGGGGACGTACGGCGTGCCCTCGTAGCCGGGGCCGGGGACGCCGTCGAAGCCGGGGCCGGGCACCGGGGTGCCGTGGGCGGGGGTGGGCTCGTAGACGGGGGCGTCGTAGCCGCCGTCGTAGCCGGGCTGCTGGGGGTAGCCCTCGGGGTAGCCGGTGCCGGGCACGTAGGTGCCGTGCGCCGGCGTGGCCTGGTACTGCTGCTCGGGGTAGCCCTGCGGCTGGTAGTAGACCTGGTCGTCGGTCGGCTGCGCCGGGACGGCCGGGATCTCGTACGAGCCGGTGTCGTACACCCCGGTGTCGTAGCCGCCCTGGCCGTCGGCGGCGTACGGCAGACCCTGGCCGGGGACGGCGGCTGGCGGCTCCTCGGCGGGCGGCTGCGGGACGTGCTCGATCCAGGCGTCGGTGTAGACGGGCGGTTCGGCGGCGGGCTCCTCGGCCCGCGCCTCGGTGGCCGGCTGCCCGGCGGCCCCGTCGGTGGCGGGCGCGGCGGCGGGGGCGGCCTCCTCCGCGAGGGCGGCCTCCTCCGCCTCCTCCGCCTCCAGGGCGCGCGCGTCGGCGACGCTCTGGACGGCGGCCAGCACCCCGCGGTAGCCGGTGCAGCGGCAGAGGTTGCCGCACAGCGCCTGCCGGGCCTCGACCTCGGTGGGCCGGTGGTTGCGCTGGAGCAGGTCGTGCACCGCCATCGCCATGCCGGGCGCGCAGTAGCCGCACTGGACGGCGCCGGACTCGGCGAGCGCCTGCTGGACGTCGCTCGCTCCGCCGGTCGCCGACAGGCCCTCGACGGTGTTGATCTCGCTGTCGGCGGCCAGCGCGGCGGGCACCAGGCAGCCGGCCACCAGCTGGCCGTCCACCTGCACCGAGCACGCGCCGCACTCGCCCTGCTCGCAGCCGTCCTTGGCACCGGCCAGGCCGAGCCGCTCGCGCAGCACGTAGAGCAGGCTCTCGCCGATCCAGGCGTCGGTGACGGGCCGTTCGAAACCGTTGACCCGCAGGGTGTAGGAGGCGCAGGGGCGCAGCTCGCGGCTGACCTGCGGGGAGAGGCCGAGCGGGTCGGCGTCGAGGGTGTCGATGGGGTCTGTGGTCACTTCAGCGCCCTTCCCAGTGCCCGTCGGGCCAGCACCGACACGGTACGCCGTAGCCGAACGGCGGCCGCGCTCGGCCCCTCGGTCACGGCCTCCCAGGCGCCCTCGGCGCCGTAGCCGTCGGGGACGCAGGCGGCGGCGACGTACTCGCCGAAGGCGGCGGTCGCGGCGGGGTCGATCTCCCGGCTGCCGTCCCAGTCGATGCAGCCGGCCACCCAGGCCTCGGCCTCCAGCGGCCGCAGCGGCACCGGCGCGACGGCGCCGACGGCGCAGCGCACGGACCGCCGGGCGGGGTCGAGGACGAGGGCGACGGAGGCGGTGGCGCGGGCCGGGCCGCTGCGGCCGGTCGCCTTGAGGAAGACCTGGGGCGCGTGCAGCAGCGGGACGCGCACCCAGGTGAGCAGTTCGCCGGGGCGCACCGGGTCGAGGCCGGTGAGGAGGTGACTGACCGGCACCTCGCGGCTGCCGCCGGCCCGGGCCAGGGTGACGGTGGCCTCCAGGGCGGCGAGCACCGGGAGGGTGTCGCCGGCCGGGGCGGCGGTGACGATGTTGCCGCCGAGGGTGCCCACGTTGCGGACCTGCGGGGGTCCGGCGGTGCGGGCGGCGTCGGCGAGGGCGGGGATCAGCGCGGCGAAGTCCGGGCGGTCCATCCGGGCGTGGGTGAGTCCGGCGCCGAGGACGGCGGTGCCGCCGTCCTCGTAGCGCCAGCCGCGCAGTTCGGTGATCCGGCCGAGGCCGACGAGGGCGGCGGGGCGCAGCCGGCCGGCGTTGACGGCCTCCATCAGGTCGGTGGCGCCGGCCACGGGTACCGCGGCCGGGGCGGCGGCCAGCGCGTCGACGGCCTCGTCGAGCGAGGCCGGCAGCATGATCGTCCGGTTCACCTGGGTCCCACCGTGCTCCACTTGCTCATCGATCGCCTGCCGCCCGCGGCCTTCGGCCGGTGTCCGCGTCAGCAGCCCGGCCTGGCCCGTAGGGTACGGGCGATCGGGCCGGGTTGGGCAACTCTGGCACACAATGCTCGATGATCACTTCGGGGCCGGTGAACGGGACTGCCCGTTTGGGGCGGATACCGGGCGGTATCTGCCCCGGCCCGGGCCGGGCCGGAACAGATGTTCATCTGTTCTTGACGTCGGATGACCATCCGGAAGTTCCCCGCGTTCCGGCTCACCGGTGTTCCCCGCCCTGCTCGAACGCCTATCGGACCGGCGGCGGCCCGTCGATCGGACGGCCGACCACGCCGGGCCGGCGCTGCCACGGGTGCGGGCCGTCGGCCGGGCGGTACTCGACGCCGAGCGCGTCCAGGACCGCCAGATGCGCCTCCAGCCGGCGTGCGAAGTCCGGGTAGTCGCGCTCGGCCGGCTCGACGGGCAGGGCGGACCAGGCCACCTCGGCGAAGGCCACGAGCCGCGGGAAGGCCCGGTAGTCGACGTCCCTGGCGGTGTCCGCGAACTCGCTCCACAGATTGGCCTGGGTGCCGATCACCCGCCGGGCGGCGGTCTCGTCGAGTTCCTTCGGCACGGGCTCGAAGCGGTACACGTCCTCCAGCGTCCGGACGAACCCGACCGGGATCGGCTCGTCCGGGCCGTCCGCCTGCCGGTGGTCCAGGTAGACGTGCTGCTCCGGGCACATCACGACGTCGTGCCCGGCGCGCGCGGCCGCGATCCCGCCGCCGAAGCCGCGCCAGGACGAGACGGCGGCGCCCGGCGCGAGGCCGCCCTCCAGGATCTCGTCCCAGCCGATCAGCCGCCGCCCGCGCTCGGCCAGCCAGCGGTCGAAGTGCCGGATGATCCAGCTCTGCAGCTCGTCCTCGTTGGCGAGGCCGAGCTCGCGGATGCGGGTCTGGGCGGCGGCGCTGTCCTTCCACTGCTCCTTCGGACACTCGTCGCCGCCGAGGTGGACGAATTCGGACGGGAAGAGCTCCAGGACCTCCTCCAGCACGCCCTCGAAGAAGCGCAGCGTCGCCTCGGAGGCGTTGAGCACGTTGTGGCTCACGCCCCAGTCCGTCCACACGCCGAGCGCCGAGGTGTCCACGACGTCGGTGTTGCCGAGCTCGGGGTAGGCGGCCACGGCGGCCTGGGCGTGGCCGGGCAGGTCGATCTCCGGCACGACGGTGACCCCGCGCTCGGCCGCGTACGCGACGATCTCGCGCAGGTCGTCCTGGGTGTAGAAGCCGCCGTGCGGCCGGTCGTCGCGGCGCCCGGCGCTGCGGTAGCCGACCATCGAGCGCTCCCGCCACGCGCCGCGCGCGGTCAGCTCCGGGTACCGCTTGATCTCCACCCGCCAGCCCTGGTCGTCGGTCAGGTGCAGGTGCAGGACGTTGAGCTTGTGGACGGCCAGCAGGTCGACGAAGCGCAGCACGTCCGCCTTGGGCAGGAAGTGCCGGGCGACGTCCAGCAGGGCGCCGCGCCAGCCGAAGCGCGGCGCGTCCTCGACGTCCGCGCCGGGCAGCACCCAGCCGGTGCGGCGCAGCGGGGCCCGCCGGAAGGCGTCCGGGCCGAGCAGCCGGCGGACCGTCTGCGCGCCCCACAGCGCGCCGGCCGGACCGCCCGCGGCGATCACCGCGTGGCCGGGGCGGACCGAGATCCGGTACGCCTCGGCGGCCAGCGCGGTGTCGTGGACCAGCTCGACGCCCGCCCCGGGGGCGCCCGGGGCGAACGGCAGCCCGGTGGCGGCGGACAGCGCCGTGCGCAGCCAGCGGGCGGCACCGGCCAGCGCGGGCGGGGCGGTCAGCGTCGTGGCGTCGTCGAGGGGGAAGTCCTCGCCCGGGCGGCGGACGGCACTCGAAGGTGCGGGAATGAGGTCCATCCCGACATCCTGCCCGCACCCGGAACGATTGGCATAGACCACTGCGGAAACGCCGCACCCTGCAAGACAACGGCGCGGTGCGGCGGGCCCGCGGGACTACTTGTCGTCGTCCCCGCCCTGCGGCTTGCCGATGCCGTCGTAGATCTCCTTGCACATCGGGCAGACCGGGTACTTCTTCGGGTCGCGCCCGGGCACCCACACCTTGCCGCAGAGCGCCACCACGGGGGACCCGGAGAGCGCGCTCTCCATGATCTTGTCCTTCTGGACGTAGTGCGCGAAGCGCTCGTGGTCGCCGTCCCCGTTGGAGACCTGGGGGACGGGCTCGACCAGGGTGCCGGTGCCGAGGCCGCGCTCGGGCTCAAGAGTGCTCATGGGTGCCAAGTCTATGGGCGCCCCGGGAAACCGGGCCAGTGTCGCACCGCAGGCCCCCGCGCTCAGTTCAGCGTCGGGTCGTCCGGGTAGGTCGCCAGCAGCGCCAGCGGGCCGCGCTGGCGGCGCAGCACCGAGCGCCACAGCCGCTCCGGCTCGGGGCTGGAGATGTCCCCCGGCTCACAATCCACCAGGTACCAGGCGCCGCTCTCGATCTCCGCCTCCAGCTGGCCGGGCGACCAGCCCGCGTACCCGGCGAAGATCCGCAGCGCGCCCAGGTCGCCGGCCAGCACCTCGGGCGGCGCCTCCAGGTCCACCAGTCCGATCGCGCCGTGCACCCGTCGCCAGCCGAGCGGCTCGCCGGTGCCCGGCTCCCCCGGGGCCACCGCCAGTCCGAGTGCCGAGTCCAGCGCGACCGGCCCGCCCTGGAACACCACGGCCGGCTGGCCGACCAGCCGTCCCCAGCCGTCCAGCACGCTGCCCACCTCGACCGGCGTCGGCCGGTTGAGCACGACGCCGAGCGCCCCCTCGGCGTCGTGGTCGAGGAGGAGCACCACCGCCCGGGCGAAGTTCGGATCGGTGAGCACGGGCGTCGCGACGAGCAGACGGCCGGTGTGGGACCGGCCTCCGTGCGAATGGGCCGCCGTCATGCCACACATGATCCCGCAGAACGGGCGGGCGCGGACACCGCAACACACGAAACCCCGCCACGCCGGACGAACACCCGCACGGGTGCATCGGCGGGCGTGGCGACCCCCGGAGAGAGCACCATCACGGGAGAGGCTCACGGGAACCATCGGGACGCCCACTACCATCTACCTCTGGTGGACGCCCTTATACGGTGCCGACTCGGTTTCGCCGGGGGCCCGAACGCGCCCGTACGACCGGTCCACCACCGGCTCTCTACCGGAGCCCTTCCCCAAACTCCTCTGGCACCCCGGATTGCGAGAACGATGACCGACGACGTCCTGCTGGTCCACGGCGGAAACCCGCTCGAAGGCGAGATCCGCGTCCGCGGTGCGAAGAACCTGGTCCCCAAGGCCATGGTCGCCGCCCTCCTCGGCCAGGGCCCCAGCAGACTGCGCAACGTCCCGGACATCCGCGACGTCAAGGTGGTCCGCGGCCTGCTGCAGCTGCACGGCGTGACCGTGCGCACCGGCGACGAGGACGGCGAGCTGATCCTCGACCCGTCGCACGTCGAGAGCGCGAACGTCGCGGACATCGACGCGCACGCCGGCTCCTCGCGGATCCCGATCCTGTTCTGCGGCCCGCTGCTGCACCGCCTCGGCCACGCCTTCATCCCCGGCCTCGGCGGCTGCGACATCGGCGGCCGCCCGGTCGACTTCCACTTCGAGGTGCTGCGCCAGTTCGGCGCCACCATCGAGAAGCACCCGCAGGGCACCTACCTGGTCGCCCAGCAGCGGCTGCGCGGCACCAAGATCGAGCTGCCCTACCCGTCGGTCGGCGCGACCGAGCAGGTGCTGCTCACCGCCGTCCTCGCCGAGGGCGTCACCGAGCTGCGCAACGCGGCCATCGAGCCGGAGATCGTCGACCTGATCTGCGTGCTGCAGAAGATGGGCGCGATCATCACCCTGGGCACCGACCGCACCATCCTGATCACCGGTGTGGACGAGCTGGGCGGCTACACCCACCGCGCCCTGCCGGACCGTCTGGAGGCCGCCTCCTGGGCCTGCGCGGCGCTCGCCACCAAGGGCGACATCTACGTCCGCGGCGCCCGCCAGCTGGAGATGATGACCTTCCTCAACACCTTCCGGAAGGTCGGCGGCGCCTTCGAGGTGGACGACGAGGGCATCCGCTTCTGGCACCCGGGTGGCGAGCTCAAGGCGATCGCCCTGGAGACGGACGTGCACCCGGGCTTCCAGACCGACTGGCAGCAGCCGCTGGTGGTCGCCCTGACCCAGGCCACCGGCCTGTCCATCGTCCACGAGACGGTGTACGAGTCGCGCCTGGGCTTCACCGGCGCGCTCAACCAGATGGGCGCCCACATCCAGCTCTACCGCGAGTGCCTCGGCGCCACCCCGTGCCGCTTCGGCGCCCGCAACTTCCTGCACTCCGCGGTCGTCTCCGGCCCCTCCAAGCTCATGGGCGCGGAGCTGGTCATCCCCGACCTGCGCGGCGGCTTCTCGTACCTGATCGCGGCGCTCGCGGCCGAGGGCACCTCGACCGTCCACGGCATCGACCTGATCAACCGCGGCTACGAGAACTTCATGGACAAGCTGCGCGACCTCGGCGCCCACGTCGAGCTGCCCAGCGAGCAGCTGGTCGACGCCTGACCGGCCGGCTCCGGCGACGACGGCGAGAGGCCGGGCTCCCCGCGGGGAGCCCGGCCTCTCGGGCGTTCAAGGGGTGGCTCAGGCAGCGCCCTTGGCGGCTTCCTTCAGCTTGGAGCCGGCGCTCACCTTGGCGCTGTAGCCCGCGGCGATCTGGATCGGCTCGCCGGTCTGCGGGTTGCGGGCGGTGCGAGCAGCGCGGTGGGTGCGCTCGAAGGTCAGGAAACCGGGGATGGTGACCTTCTCGTCGCCCTTGGCGACGACCTCGCCGACGATCTCGGCGAAGGCGGCCAGAACGGCGTCGGCGTCCTTGCGGGTCACCTCGGCGCGCTCGGACAGCGCGGCCACCAGCTCACTGCGGTTCATGTGTACTCCTGTGGTCTGTTCGCTTGCGGTGTGCGGGGGCCCATCGGTGCTCCCACCGGGGGGCACCCGGATGGGCCGCAGGTCCGCACACGGTGCTCGTGCAGGCAATGCGTGGTCGCAGGCCGGGTCCGTACCCGATGCCGCACGCCGGAGCCTTCGAAGGGCCCGCCCGCCTGCCTGCCTGGATACGAATCCTGCCCCGACCGGCCCCGAGAAAGCCAATCGGGCCCCGGCCGAGCCACCCGAACATCGCCCGCCCGTCGGAGGTGTGACGCTCCGTCGGCTCCGGCGGACCGGGCGCGAGCGGCGGTCGGGACGACACGCCGGAAGACCAGGGGGACGTTCCGTACTTGTCGGACACGCCTGCCCCGTGCAGGGCTACCGTACGCCCTAGGACTGACAAGCCCAAACACGCCCCTCGCCCTTGTGTCGCAAGGGTTCGGGGCGGGCTTGGGCGAGTACGGGCGCTATCCGGTCATTTGACCGATCCGCGGCGCCGCCGCGGGCTCCCCCGTCAGAGCTTGACGGTGGGGAAGGAGGCCGTGTCGAGGGTGCCGACGATGCCGGGGGTCGGACGGGCCGGCACCGGCTCGCCCTGAGCCCCCGCCAGGGCCGCCTCGCGCACCGCGGAGGCCACCGTCTTGGCGACGTCCTTGTGGAAGACGCTCGGGATGATGTAGTTCGCGTTCAGCTCGTCGTCGCCGACGGTGGTGGCCAGCGCCCGGGCGGCGGCGATCATCATCTCGGTGTTCACGGTGCGGCTCTGGGCGTCCAGCAGGCCGCGGAAGACACCCGGGAAGACCAGCACGTTGTTGATCTGGTTGGGGAAGTCGCTGCGGCCGGTGGCCACCACGGCGGCGGTCTGACGGGCGATCGCCGGGTCGACCTCCGGGTCCGGGTTGGCCAGCGCGAAGACGATCGCGTTCTCGGCCATGGTGGCCAGGTCGTCGCCGTCCAGGACGTTCGGGGCCGACACGCCGATGAAGACGTCCGCGCCCGCCACGGCCTCCTTGAGGCTGCCGGTGCGGCCCGAGCGGTTGGTGTGCTCGGCGATCCAGCGCAGGCTGTCGTTGAGGTCGTCACGGCCCTGGTGGACCACGCCGCGCACGTCGGCGACGGTGGCGTGCTCGACGCCGGCGGCCAGCAGCAGCTTGAGGATCGCGGTGCCGGCGGCGCCGGCGCCCGACATCACCACGCGGATGTCGGCGATGTCCTTGCCGACCACCTTGAGCGCGTTGGTGAGGGCGGCGAGCACCACGATCGCGGTGCCGTGCTGGTCGTCGTGGAAGACCGGGATGTCGAGGGCCTCGCGCAGCCGGGCCTCGATCTCGAAGCAGCGCGGAGCGGAGATGTCCTCCAGGTTGATGCCGGCGAAGCCCGGGGCGATCGCCTTGACGATGGCCACGATCTCGTCGGTGTCCTGGGTGTCCAGGCAGATCGGCCAGGCGTCGATGCCGGCGAAGCGCTTGAACAGGGCCGCCTTGCCCTCCATGACCGGCAGCGCGGCCGCCGGGCCGATGTTGCCCAGGCCCAGCACCGCCGATCCGTCGGTGACGACGGCGACGCTGTTGCGCTTGATGGTGAGGCGGCGGGCGTCCTCGGGGTTCTCGGCGATCGCCATGCACACGCGGGCCACGCCCGGGGTGTAGATCATGGAGAGGTCGTCACGGTTGCGGATGGGCAGCTTGGACGACATCTCGATCTTGCCGCCGAGGTGCATCAGGAACGTCCGGTCCGAGACCTTGCCGATCGACACGCCGTCGATCGCCCGCAGCTTCTCGACGATCTCCTCGCCGTGGGCCACCGAGGAGGCGGCCACGGTCACGTCGATCCGCAGCGCCTCCAGGCCGGAAGCGGTGACGTCGAGGCCGGTGACCGATCCGCCCGAGGACTCGACCGCCGTGGTGATCGCGCTGACCGCGTTGCTTTGGGCCGGGACCTCGAGCCGCACCGTGATCGAGTTGGAGACACTTGGCACCGTCGCCATCGACGCTTCCTTCTTCCGTCCATCGGCAGGTTCAACATTTTGTTGAAGGCATCACCTGCGCATGCTAGACCTCGATCGTCGCACCTACCAGGGCGTAGCCAGAAATAACGTTCATTGAGTGTGTGGACCCCACAAGCGGCCCCCGGGCGGCCGACGGGCGAGTGACAGGAGGGCGACGACGCGGCCCGCGACTTCTTGCCTCTCCGGGCCGATGCGTTACATTGGACGGGACACCGGCTCGATCCAAGCCCCCGGGCCCAACCTTCGTCCCTCAGAGGGACCACTTGCCGCGAGGCGAGCATGGCGGGTCGGTGTCGTAAACGTCTGAAGGCCCCTCACCACCCGGTGAGGGGCCTTCTTCGTGGGCCTCGGACCCGCCGTCAGCCGCGCGTCAGCCGTGCAGCAGCGCGGGCACGCCGGCCGCGTCCGGCAGGTCGTCCGGGCCGGACAGCACGGTCAGCCGCTGGGTCGCGCGGGTGAGCGCCACGTAGAGCACCCGCAGGCCCGCCTCGGACTCCCCGGCGATGCCGGTCGGGTCGGCCACCACGGTCGCGTCGTACTCCAGGCCCTTCGCCTCCAGGCTGCCCAGCGCCACCACGCGCTCGCCCAGGCCCCGGGCCCAACCGGCCGCCTCGGCCCGGCGGTCCATCGGGACGACGATCGCGACGGTGCCGTCCACCTCGGACAGCAGACGCTCCAGCTCCGCCCTGGCGGCCGCGCCGAAGGCCTCCGGCGACGGGTCGGCGGTGGCCGCGAAGCGCGGCTCCACGCCGACGCGGCGCACCGCGCTCGGCGACGGCGTGCCCGGCGCGGCCAGCGCCAGCACCTTGGCCGCCACCTCGGCGATCTCGGCCGGGTTGCGGTAGTTGACGGTCAGCGTGAACCGCCGGCGCTGCTTGCCCGAGAGCACCTCGTCCAGCGCGGCCTGCGCCTCCTGCGGGAACGGCCAGGAGGACTGCGCCGGGTCCCCGACGATCGTCCAGGTCGCCATCCGGGCCCGGCGGCCGATCATCCGCCACTGCATCGGGGTGAGGTCCTGCGCCTCGTCCACGATCACGTGCGCGTACTCCTTGCGCTCCACCGGCTGGCGCTCGCGCTGGCGGGCGCTGCGGTCGGCGAAGGTGGTGACCTCCTCCAGGCCGGTCAGCAGGTCCACCGCGTCCACCTCGCGGACCTTCGGCCGGGCCGGCTCGCCGAGCACCACCTGGAGCTCGTCCACCAGCGCGACGTCGTGCGCCGACAGCGCGCCCTCGCCGGCCGCCGACAGGTGGCGCCAGGAACCCGCCAGCAGCCTCGCCTCGTCCGGGGTGACGGCGCGGCGGGCGATCCGGTTGGTGTGGCGCGCGTGCTTGAGCGTGCCGAGCACCTTGCGCGGGGTCAGCGCCGGCCACCAGGCGTCCAGGAAGTCCAGGAACGACGCCTCGTCCGAGACGTACTCGTCGAAGGACTCCTTCTCCTCCTGGCGCTGCTCGCGGGCGTAGTGGTCGGTGGGCTTCGGCAGGTGCCGGGTGGCCTCCTGCCACAGGGCGTCCAGCAGCAGCCGGCGGGCGCGCGGGCGCAGCAGGTTCAGCGGCGTGCCGCCCGAACCCACCACGTTGCCGCGGACGGCCTTCAGCCGGCCCGCGTCGAGCTTCAGCACCTCGCCGCGGGCGACCACCTTGAGCTCCTGCGGCGCGCCCAGCTCCAGCGCCGCGCGGGCGGCCCGGCGCAGCAGCTGCACCATGCGGCCCGAGCCCTTGACCCGGGCGGCCTCGGGGCTGTCGTAGGTGCCCGCCTCGATGCCGTCCACCAGTGAGCCGACCGCGCGGATGGCGACCTGGCCCTCCTCGCCGAGCGAGGGCAGCACGCCCTCGGTGTAGGAGACCAGCAGCGGGGTCGGCGAGACGACCAGGATGCCCCCGGCGTAGCGCCGGCGGTCCTGGTAGAGCAGGTAGGCGGCGCGGTGCAGGGCGACGGCGGTCTTGCCCGTGCCCGGGCCACCGGTGACCAGCGTGGCCCCGCCCGCGGCGGCGCGGATGACCTCGTCCTGCTCTTTCTGGATGGACGAGACGATGTCGCGCATCGAGTGGCTGCGGGCGCGGCCGAGCGAGGCCATCAGCGCGCCGTCGCCGACGACCGCCAGCTCCTCGCCGTCCAGGGTGGGGGTGAGGTCGGGGCGCAGCAGGTCGTCCTCGACGCCGATCACCTTGCGGCCCTTGGAGCGGATCACCCGGCGGCGGATCACCCGGCCCGGCTCGACCGGGGTGGCGCGGTAGAACGGCGCGGCGGCGGGCGCCCGCCAGTCGATCACCAGCGGGCCGTACTCGGCGTCCAGGACGCCGAGGCGGCCGATGTGCAGGGTCTCGGCCACCGCGGGGTCGGCCGGGTCGAGCGGCGTGTCGGAGGGGATGCCGTGCTCCTCCGGGGCGTCGGCCCGCTGGAGGTCGATCCGGCCGAACAGGAAGTCCTCGAACTCGTTGTTGAGCCGCTGGAGGTGGGCGCCGGCCCGGTAGACCTGGGCATCACGCTCGGCGAGCGCGCCGGGCGTGCCGACGTGGACCCGCTTGGCGGCGTCCTCCAGGATGTACTCGGCCTCGGCGAGCTTCTCCTCGAGCCGGTGGTAGACGGTGTCGAGGTGCTGCTGCTCACCGGCGATCTCGCGCTCGCGCACGGTCTCGTGGTCGGTGGCGGGGGTGGTGTCCGTGTTGCTCTGCATGGCCTCGGTGGTTGCGGCGGAATCCGGCTCCGGAAGACGAGCGGACGGATGATCCTACGCCTCGGCCGCCGGAAACGTGAAGGCCGTCCCCCGCAATGCGGGGGACGGCCTTCACTGTGAACATGGGGTGGTGGAGATGCCGGGAATCGAACCCGGGTCCAGTGGAGTTAATTCAGGGCTTCTCCGAGCGCAGTCCGCTGTGCTTTTCTCGGCCCTGGCGGTCACACGGACAAGCCGCCAACAGGCCCAGCTGCTGTTTTATTTCCCATCCACCCCCGCAGCCCGGGCGGACGGTTGAGTTCCCTAGATTATGCCAGGGTCCGGGTCGGGAACTCCCCGGTCTGACACCCAAGCGCTATCGGTGCTTATTAGGCAGCGAGAGCGAACTGCTGGGAATCGCGCTTAGAGTTGGCGATTATTTTTTTGCGACACGTGGTTAACGAGATCATTGCCGCGTTCCTCGGCTCGCTTCCCCTGTTTCAACATCCCCTGTCGAAACCGATCATCCCCATGTTTTTTTGAGAAACAGCTCGGACGGTGACCGTCCGTGTTGCTGTCGCCATAGTACGCGAGGCGACGGGCGAGGGTCCAGCGGATTAACTCTGACGCCGCCGGGCGGCCGCCACGGCGCGTGCCGTCTCGCGGGTGTCCTGCTTCTCGCGCAGCGTCTGGCGCTTGTCGTACAGCTTCTTGCCGACCGCGAGCGCGAGTTCGAGCTTCACCCGGCCGTCCTTGAAGTACAGCGACAGCGGGATGAGGGTGTGGCCCGCGTCACGGACCTTGGTCTCGATCTTGCGGATCTCCAGCTTGTGCAGCAGCAGCTTGCGCTTGCGCCGCGCGGCGTGGTTGGTCCACGTCCCCTGGGTGTACTCGGGGATGAAGACGTTGTCGATCCAGGCCTCGTGGTTCTGGATGTAGGCGTAGCCGTCGACCAGGTTGGCCCTCCCCTCGCGCAGTGACTTCACCTCGGTCCCGGTGAGCACGAGGCCGCACTCGTAGGTGTCGAGGATCGAGTACTCGTGTCGCGCCTTCTTGTTCTGCGCGATCAGCTTGTGTCCGGTTTCCTTCGCCATCAGACCATTTCTCGATTCGGCGTCGTGGGGCGACGCAGCCCTGATACGGCGACCGCCTGCCCTCGGGCAGCGGGCAGGGCTTGTCCGCGCCTCGGCCGCCGGGCCGAAGGGAAGCCCCCGGCTCCGGCCGTGGGGGAGGAGTCACAGCCCGGTCATTCTCGCACTTCGGACCGGCCGGGGCAGCCCCTTTAGGTCGCCCCTAAGCGCGGGTGCCCAGCCCGGCGAGGACGCGCAGGGCCAGGGCGTCGGCGTCCTCGGAGCCGGACGCGGGGACGTCGGGGGTGAGGCCCGTGCCGTCGAGGGAGCGGCCGGCCGGGGTGTGGTAACGCCCGACGGTCATCTCCAGCACGGCGCCGTCGGCGAGCCGGCTCGGCTGCTGGACGGTGCCCTTGCCGAAGGTCCGCGAGCCCACCACGACGGCGCGGCTGCGGTCCTGGAGCGCGCCGGCGAGCAGTTCGGCGGCGCTCATCGTGCCGCCGTCCACCAGCACCACGAGCGGGGTGCGCTGGTCGCCGCCGGCCGGGGCGGTCAACTCCCTGGTGTCTCCGCGCTCCTGGTACGAGCCGACCGCGCCGCCGTCCAGGAAGGCCCCGGCGGTGGCGACGGCCTCGTCGACCAACCCGCCGGAGTTGCCGCGCAGATCGAGCACCACGCCGGTGTGCGGGGCGCGCAGCGCGGCGCGCAGCTGCTCGGCCACGCCGGTGGTGAAGGCCCGCACGACGATCCGCAGCGCGCCCTTGTCCAGGTGTTCCGCGGTGACCTGCTGGCTGTCCAGAAGCGCCCGGCGAAGCCGCAGTTCGCGCACCTCGCCGTCGCCGCGGCGGACGTCGAGGGTGACCTCGGAGCCGGCCCTGCGCTCGCCGTCGCGCCCGCGCAGCCGGGCCACGACCTCGGTGACCGGCAGGCGGTCGGCCTGGTCGGCGTCGATCCTCAGCAGCCGGTCGCCGGGGGCGATCCCGGCCGCGGCGGCCGGCCCGCCCGGGGCGACCTGGGACACCTCGGTGACGCCGTCCTCGCCGCGGCCCACCGACAGGCCCACCCCGAGGTAGCGGCCGTCCAGGCCCTGGCTGAACTCCGCGTACTCCTGGGCGCTGTAGTACGCCCCCCAGCGGTCGCCGCTGGCGCCGAGCAGGTGCTCGGCCTGCTGCTCGGAGAGCGAGCTGCCGGCCGGGTCCGCGGTGACGCCGGGGGCGACGGAGGCGGGCCGGACGGTGTCCGCGGACGGACGGCGCGGCGGTGCGCTCGGGTCCCCCCAGGCGCCGGTGGCGGCCCCGGCCAGCAGCACGGCTCCGAACACCAGGCTGAGGGTGGCCACCTGACGTGCCCTGCGTGGAGTTTCCAGCATGGCATCGGAGTGTAGACACCGCGCGCGGCGCCGCGGGCCGGAACGGCCGAGCGCGGAACGACGGCGGCCCCGGACGGCGCAGTGCCGTCCGGGGCCGCCCGGGGCCGGGGGATCAGACCTTGAGGTACTTGCGCAGCGTGAAGAACGCCGCGACACCGGCCATCGCCATACCCACGACGACCAGCAGCGGGATCACCGCCAGCACCGAGCTCAGCCCGATGAAGTGGATGAACTGCACCCGGTCGGCCAGCCAGTTCTGGACGAAGAAGTGCCCGCCGAGCAGCAGTCCGGAGGCCATCACGGCCCCGAGCAGCGCGGAGAACGCGGCCTCCGCGATGAACGGCATCTGGACGTAGAAGTTGGAGGCGCCGACCAGGCGCATGATGCCGGTCTCACGCCGCCTGCTGTACGCCGACACCCGGACGGTGTTGACGATCAGCAGCAGGGCGACGAACAGCATCAGCACCATGATGACGAAGGCCGCCGTCTGCAGACCGTTCAGCAGGCCGAAGAGGTTCTCCAGGATCTTCCGCTGGTCCTCGACCGACTTGACGCCGGGCTTGCCGGCGAAGGCGCTCTGGATGACGTCGTACTTCGTCGGGTCGTTGAGCTTCACCCGCCAGGACTGCGGCATCGCGTCCGGGCCCAGGACGGAGATGAGCGGGTTGTCCGGGTTCATCTCCTTCCAGTGCTTGTACGCCTCGGCCGAGCTCTCGAAGGTCGACGACTGGACCACCGAGTCCATCTTGTCCAGCTGGGCCTTGACGTCCTGCACCTGCTGGTCGGTGGCCGCGCCCTGCCCGCACTGCGGCGAGTTCCGGGCGTCGGACTTGGTGCAGAAGTAGATGCTCACCTCGACCTTGTCGTACCAGTACCCCTTCATGGAGTTCACCTGGTCGCGGACCAGGAGCGAGGAACCGGCGAGGGCGAGGGAGAGCGCGACGCTGACGACGACCGCGATGGTCATGGTCAGGTTGCGGCGGAGACCCACACCGATCTCCGACAGGACGAACTGGGCGCGCATGCGTGTAACAACTCCAGGGTCGGTACTGCTGGTCGGACGGCTCGGGCCGGCGGCCCTACGGTTCAGCGGGGGTGGGTCAGTGCTGGTATCCGTAGACGCCGCGGGCCTGGTCGCGGACCAGCAGGCCCTTGTCGAGCTCGATGACGCGCTTGCGCATCTGGTCGACGATGGCCTGGTCGTGGGTCGCCATCAGCACCGTGGTGCCGGTGCGGTTGATGCGGTCGAGCAGCTTCATGATGCCGACCGAGTTCTGCGGGTCGAGGTTGCCGGTGGGCTCGTCCGCGATCAGCAGCATCGGCCGGTTCACGAACGCGCGGGCGATCGCGACGCGCTGCTGCTCACCACCGGAGAGCTCGCCCGGCATACGGTCCTCCTTGCCGCCGAGGCCGACCAGCTCCAGCACCTCGGGCACCACCTTGTTGATGGCGCTCTTGGGCTTGCCGATCACCTCGAGGGCGAAGGCGACGTTCTGCGCGACGGTCTTGTTGGGCAACAGGCGGAAGTCCTGGAAGACGGTGCCAAGCTGGCGGCGCATGTGCGGCACCTTCCAGTTGGACAGCTTGCCCAGGTCCTTGCCGAGCACGTGCACCTCACCCGTGGAGGGGCGCTCCTCGCGCAGGCACAGGCGCAGGAAGGTGGACTTGCCCGAGCCGGACGAGCCGACCAGGAAGACGAACTCACCCTTCTCGATCTCCAGCGAGACGTTGTCCAGGGCGGGACGGTTCTGCTTGGGATAGGTCTTGGAGACGTTGTCGAATCTGATCACGGCTGCATCACGGAGGCCATCCTAGGCGGCGCCAGTCCTCGGTCGGTCCGCCCCTGTGGGCCCGGTCCGGGGGCGGGCGACGGGAACGGAAAGGGCCGCTCCCGGCTTGGGACCATACGCGAATCCGCCGTCGGCCCGCAGGGCCCGGAGCGGACGGCTACCGGAGGTTGGGGGAGAACGTCCCCTTATGCCCCGAAAATTGCGAGGCATCTCACAGCCCGGGAGCCGGAACGGTCAGAACCTGGCAGAGTGGAGGGAGCGACCGTGCCCGGCCGCTCCCCCGCACAGGGCACGCGAAGGAACCAAAGCCCCGTCCGGTGCGTTGGTTCTAGCAGCGAGGAGGAGATCGCATGACCTGCGACCATCTGGTGTGCGCCAACTGCAACGGACGCGTGAGCGAGGGCCGTTGCCCGGTGTGCCGCGCCAACCGGGCCCGGCTGCAGGAGCAGCAGGGTCCGTTCGCCGCGCTCTCCCCCGCGATGCTGCTGGCCCTGCTGGCGGGACTGCTCGCGGTGGCGCTGATCGCCCGGCAGGCGCTGGCCTGAGGCACGACGACACGGACCGAACGAAAGGGCCCCCGACCGATCCCGGTCGGGGGCCCTTCTCCGTGTTCGCCCGATCACCGGGCGCTGGTCTCGCGCTGCCCGCGCCGGCGGATGCTGGCCTCGATGCTGTGCTCGATCTTCATCGAGGCCGGGATCCTCACGCCTCGTTCGAGGTCTCCCGCTGCTTCCTCCAGCGGATGCCGGCCTCGATGAAGCCGTCGATGTCGCCGTCCAGGACGGCCTGCGGGTTGCCGGCCTCGAAGGCGGTCCGGACGTCCTTGACCATCTGGTACGGGTGCAGGACGTAGGAGCGCATCTGGTTGCCCCAGGAGCTGCCGCTGTCCTTGAGGGCGTCCATCGCGGCCTTCTCCTCCTGGCGGCGCCGCTCGAGCAGCTTGGCCTGGAGGACGTTCATCGCGGACGCCTTGTTCTGGATCTGCGAGCGCTCGTTCTGGCAGGAGACCACGATGCCGGTCGGGAGGTGCGTGATGCGCACCGCCGAGTCGGTGGTGTTGACGCCCTGGCCGCCGGGGCCGGAGGCGCGGTAGACGTCCACGCGCAGGTCACCCTCGTCGATGTCGACGTGGTCGGACTGCTCGACGACCGGGAGCACCTCGACGCCGGCGAAGGAGGTCTGCCGGCGGCCCTGGTTGTCGAACGGCGAGATGCGGACCAGGCGGTGGGTGCCCTGCTCCACCGAGAGCGTGCCGTAGGCGTAGGGCGCCTTGACGGTGAAGGTCGCGGACTTGATGCCGGCCTCTTCGGCGTACGAGGTGTCGTACACCTCGGTCGGGTACCCGTGCCGCTCGGCCCAGCGCAGGTACATGCGCATGAGCTGCTCGGCGAAGTCGGCGGCGTCGACGCCACCGGCCTCGGCGCGGATGTTGATCAGCGCCTCGCGGGCGTCGTACTCGCCGGACAGGAGGGTGCGGACCTCCAGCTCCTCGACGGCCTTCTGGAGCGACTTGAGCTCGGTCTCGGCCTCGGCGCGGGTGTCCGCGTCGTCCTCGGCCTCGGCCAGCTCGAACAGCACGCCCAGGTCGTCGATGCGGCTGCGCAGGCCCTCGACCCGGCGCAGTTCGCCCTGGAGGAAGGAGAGCCGGCTGGTCACCTTCTGCGCGTTCGCGACGTCGTCCCACAGGGTGGGGGCGGCTGCCTCCTCCTCCAGGACCGCGATGTCGGCCCGGATCTTGTCCAGGTCGAGGACGGCCTCGATCGACCCCATGGTCGATTCGAGGTTCTTGAGCTCTTCGGAAGGATCGACGGCTGCCACGCCCCCAGCGTAATGGTTCCGGGGGTGGTCATGACGACACCGGGGTCCTCCGGCCGCCCGGGACGGGTGCCGCAGGGGTCCTAGGGGGCCCGCGGGGCGGTGCTGTGGACGGCCGGGCGGGCCGGGTGGCCGCGGTCCGGGGTGGTGGCGGCGAAGGCCGTCCAGGCCGCGGCGGCGCCCGCCAGCAGCAGGACGGTGGCCAGCACGACGGCGAGCAGCCGGCGGCGGCGCAGCAGGGCCTGGCGGTCGCGGCGGTGGCCGGCGCCGGGGGCCGTGCGCTGGGCGCGCGACTCGGCGGCGTAGGCGGCCAGCTCCTCCGCGGACGGGCGGCGCAGGCTGGTGTGGGTGTCCCGGGTGGAGTCCGGGACGACGCCGGGCACCAGCGGGACGGCCGGGCCGCGGCGGCGCTTGTGGGCGCCGGGGGCGGCGTCCACCTCGGCGTAGACGGCCTCGCCGGGGGTGATCGCCTCCTCCGCCGGGGCGCGGCCCTGCGACGGGACGGCGAGCACCGGCAGTCCGGCCAGCGCGGGCAGCTGCTCGCGCAGCCGGGCGGCGAGCTCGGCGGCGCGCAGCCGGGAGGCGGGGGCCTTGGCCAGGCACTCGGAGACGATCCGCCACAGCCCGTCCGGCAGGCCGGGGATCGGCGGCACCTGCTCGGTGACGTGGCGGCGCAGCACGGCGCCGGTGTGGCCGCCGCCGAAGGGGGTGAAGCCGGCCAGCAGCTCGTAGAGCACGGTCGCGAGGGCGTAGATGTCGACGGCGGCGCGCGGCTCCAGGCCCTCGATGATCTCGGGGGCGAGGTAGTCGGGGGTGCCGATGATCCGGGTGGCCCGGGTGCGGCGCGGGGCGTCCACCAGGCGCGCCACGCCGAAGTCGGTGAGCTTGGCGCGCGGGGCGCCGCCGGGGCCGGGAGCGGCGGCGAGGTCGAGCAGGACGTTCTCCGGCTTGACGTCGCGGTGGACGATGCCGGCCGCGTGCGCGGCGGCCAGGCCGTCGGCGACGTCGGCGATGACCGAGGCGGCGGTCTGCGGGGGCAGGGCGCCGTCGCGTTCGAGCCGGGAGCGCAGGTCGGTGCCCTGGACGAGCTCCATGACCAGGGCGAGGTCGCTGCCGTCCACGACCATGTCGCGCACGCCGACCACCCGGGGGTGGTCGAGGCTGGTCAGCGCGGCGCGCTCCTGGACGAAGCGGCCGACCAGCACCTGGTCGGCGGCCAGGTCCTCGCGCAGCAGCTTGACCGCCACCGGGCCGTCCGGCCCCTCACCGAGCCAGACCGTCCCGGCCGAACCCCGGCCGATCACCTGGTGGACGGTGTACCGGCTGCCGATCTTGCGTGCCAATGCTGCTCCGTGGGCGGCGCGGGAGCGCGTCCGGGGGTCCGGTGCGCTCGGTGGGGCGGGACAACACCGACCAACCTACGCGCCCCGACCCCCCTCGCGGGCCGCCTGAGGGCCCCGGGGCGGCACTCGCGGGCGAGAAATCTTCGAAATTGTCGACAAAGCGTCAATCCCGCTGTCCGGGCGCCCGCCGGAGGACGGCCGACCCCGGCGGAGCGTCAGTTCTTGGCGCTGTCGACGAGGTTGGTCACCCAGTCGTAGGCCGTGTGGTACCAGCTCTGGACGTTGTCCCAGTAGTGCGGCAGCGGCGTGAAGTTCCACAGCGCCACGGCGGCGATCGCCAGCACCACCAGGACCATCAGGCAGCCCTTGAGGCAGCCGAGCCCCGGGATGTACATCCGGTTGCGGCTGCGCGGGCGCCGCTCGCGCGGCGGGGCGGGCTCGCGGCGCGACGGCGCCGGCGGCTCCTCTCGGCGCTGCGGGGCCTCCCGGCGCTGCGGCGCGGGCGGCTCCGCCCGGCGCACCGGGGTGGGCGGGGGCGGCGGCGGGTAGCCGGCCTGCGAGCGGCCGTAGCCCTCGGGGGCCTGCCGGTAGCCGCCGGGCGGCTGCGGACGGCCGCCCTGGCCCGGCTGGCCCCCCTGGTTCGCCTGGTAGGGCGGCGGGGCCACCGGCGGCCGCTGGGCGTACCCGGGCGGCGTCGGGCCCTGGCGGCGCTGGTCGGGGCGGGGGCCACCGGGCTCCTGGGGCTGGTAGGCCCCGGGGTACCCGCCCTGGCCCGGGTATCCGCCCTGGCCGCCCTGGCCCGCCTGGTAGGGCTGCGGGGCGACCTGCGGCTCGTCGAAGTCCTCCGGCCCGAAGTAGCCGACCTGCGTCTGCTGGTTGCGGTCCCGCGCGGCGCGCAGCTGCGTCTGCCACGGGTGCGGCGCCTCCTCCTGCGGCGGGCCCGGCGGGGGCGGCGGCACCGCGGTGGGCGGCATCACCTGCGTGCGGTCCGCGCTGCCGTACGGCGGCGCGGGCGGCGGCTGGGTGCCCATCACCCGGGTCGCCGCGGCCGGGTCGAACTGCGGCGCGCCCGGTCCGCCTGCGGGCAGCACCTGGGTGCGGTCCTCGCTCGGGGGCGAGAACGGCGCGCCCGTGGCCGTGCCCGGCACCTCGGTCGGCTGCGGGTCCGGCATCAGCAGCGCGCCGACCGCGATCGCCGCGTCCACGGCCGCCGGGGAGGCGTGCACGCCGACGCCCGCCGCCACCACGCGCAGCGCCCGCGCCAGCGAGGTCGCGGACGGCCGCTGCGCCGGCTCCTTGCGCAGGCAGCGCTCGATCACCGTCCACAGCGGCTCGGGCATCGTGCTGGGCCGCTGCGGCTCCTGGGCCAGGTGCGCCTGGAGGACCGCGAGCGCGCCGTCGCCCTGGAACGGCTGGCGGCCGGTGACCAGCTCGTACAGCATGATCCCGGCGCCGTAGACGTCGACGGCGGAGGTCTGGGCGCGGCCCTCGGCGGACTCCGGGGCGACGTAGGCGGGCGTGCCGACGAACTCGTGGGTGCGGGTGATGCCCGGGGAGTCGGCGAGGCGGGCGATGCCGAAGTCGGTCAGCATCGGGTGCATCTGCTCGGTGCCGTCCACCAGGACGGAGGCGAGCAGGACGTTCGCCGGCTTGAGGTCGCGGTGGACGATGCCGTCGGCGTGGCTGGCCGCGAGCGCGTCCGCGACCTGGGCCATCAGCAGGGCGCCGGCGATCGGGCTGAACGGGCCGTTGGAGCGCAGGTAGCGGGCCAGGTCGGGGCCCTCGACGAGGTCCATCACGAGGGCCAGCAGCTCGCCCTCGACGACCAGGTCGCGCACCCGGACGATGTTCGGGTGGGTGAGCCGCAGCAGCAGGGAGCGCTCGCGCAGGAAGCGCATCACGACGTCGGGGTCGGCGGCCAGTTCCTCGCGCAGCACCTTGATCGCCACGGCCTGGCCGGGCTCGCCGCCCGGCACGTCGGCGTCCGCGCGCACCCGCCCGCGCCAGACGGTGCCGGTGGCCCCCCGCCCGAGGGTCTCCTCAAGCACATACTTGCTGCCGACTGGCCGCACCTGTCGCACTCCTCGCCGTGCCGCCCGCGCGGGGCGCTCCTCCGCCGGTGCGGTGAGCCTGCCGGGCCCCTGTGTGCGGCCACTCTAACGGTGTCCGTTCGGGTTTCGGAGGCGACCGGCAGGCCGTCCGAGCGGTCTCGGGGACGGGTTGGGGGACATCCCCTAGGGAAGGGTCACGGGCACCGCCGGAGCACCGGTTGACCTGACCCTGCGCCACCTCCAACATGGCGATCATCGCAAGATCGTCAAATCCGGTACCGTGCGCGGACCGTCGGTGACGGATGGCAGGATGGACACTCGCCACTCTTGTGGCCCAGCGGCCGCCCGAGCCGCGAGGCAGCGGTACCAGGCTTCACATCAGCAGAAGGGAACCGCGGGCGAGATGCAGATCCGGCTGACCGTCCTCCGACCGCGCAGCGGCCCGACCGCCGCCGGCACCGCCATCCCCTACGTGGACGTACTGGTCACCGCACCCGTGGGCACCGCGCTCGGCGCCCTCGCGGGCGCGCTCGCCGGCGCCGTGGGCGTGCGCGGGCCCCGGGCCGCCACCCACGTGCACCTCTACGCCGGGGCGCACCGGGTGGACGAGCACACCCTCCTCGGCCATCCCCCGCTGCTCGACGGTGCGGTCCTCAGCCTCAACGAGCCGGACCCGACCGCCGACGACCCCGACGACGCCGCGGCCGCCGCCGAACTGCGCGTGGTGGGCGGTCCCGACGCCGGCGGCGTGCACCGCCTGCACGGCCGGGAGATCCGGGTCGGCCGCTCCGGCGAGGCCGACGTCCCGCTCGACGACCCGGACGTCTCCCGGCTGCACCTGTCCCTGCACCTCGCCGAGGACGGCCGGGTCACCGTCCGCGACCTCGGCTCCACCAACGGCACCACCCTGGACGGCCGGATCGTGCCGCCCGGCCCGCTGGAGGAGGCCGTCCCGCTCGACCCCGGCGCCCTGCTGCGGATCGGCGAGTCCACCCTCCAGCTCGCCGCCCCCGAACCCGGCGGGGCCGCCCGCGCCGCCGTCCCGGACGGCCACGGCCACCTCCAGCTCGCCGCCCCCGGCCCGGTCCGGCCCGCACCGCCCGTCGCCGAGCCGCCCGCCGTCCCCGAGCCCGCCGCGGGCCGCGGCCGCGGACTGCTCTCGCTGCGGCTCGGCCGCACGGCCGAACCGCCCGGCCAGGAGAGCGCCGAGCGCCACCACACCGCCGTCCGGATCCGCCAGGCCGCCGCCCAGCGCGAACGCTGGCCCGACCTCGCCACCCTCCTGCTCAACGCGGTCGGCCCCGGCCCCCGGCTCTGGGAGCGCGGCCCCGGCCACCCCGACGCGCTCACCCTGCGCCTGGGCACCGCCGACCGCCCCGGCGGCCCCGGCACCACCCCCGGCACGACGCTGCCCGCCGTCCCCGTCACCCTCGACCTGCAGACCGCCGGCAGCCTCGGCCTCAGCGGCCCGCGCGAGCGCCTGGACGCGCTCACCCGCGCCGTCGTCGCCCAGCTCGCCGCCCTGCACCCGCCGAGCGGCCTGAGCCTCGTCGTCGTCGACGCCGACCACGCCCGCACCCCGCAGGACCGCGTCGACACCTGGGCCTGGGCCCTCTGGCTGCCCCACCTGCGCCCCGTCGAGGGCCAGGACTGCCGCCTGCTGCTCGGCCTCGACGACGAACAGGCCACCGCCCGGCTCACCGAGCTGACCGCCCGGCTCAGCGGCCCGGTCGGCCTCGGCGGCCACCCCGCCACCGTCGTCGTGGTCGACGGCCGCCCGCCCACCGAGAGCGCCCGGCAGGCGCTCGACCTGCTGCTGCGCCAGGGCCCGGCGGTCGGCATCTTCCCGGTCTGCCTCGCCGAGCAGCCCGAGCTGCTGCCCCGCGGCATCGGCGCCACCGCCCTGATCACCGGCGAGGTCGGCACCCACCTCTCGCTCGACCGCCCGGTCGCCCGCGGCCGCGAGACCCTGCACGAGGTCTCACTGGACGCCGTCTCCGACACCTGGGCCGAGCGGCTGGCCCGGCTGCTCGCCCCGCTGCGCGAGGCCGCCCCGGCCGCCCGCGGCCCCCTGCCGGACGCGCTGCGGCTGCTCGACCTGCTGCAGCTCGACACCGTCACCCCCGCCAAGCTCTCCGCCCGCTGGGACGCCCACGCCGGCGGCATCGGCGCCGCGACCGCGCTGCTCGGCACCACCCGTGACGAGCTCTGCACGCTGGACCTCGCCGATCCCGAACTGGCCCTCCCCTCCCCCGACCCGGGCGGCCCGCACCTGCTGATCGGCGGCGCCCGCGGCTCCGGCAAGACGGAGCTGCTGCGCACGCTGGTCGCCTCGCTCGCCGTCTCCGAGCGGCCCGAGCGGCTGGCCGTCACGATCGTCGAGGGCCGCGCCACCGAGGGCGGGCTGGACGGCTGCACCGAGCTCCCGCACGTCACCGGCCGGGTCAACGCCGCCTCCGACCCGCGCCAGGCGCTGCTCGCCGCAGAGGCGCTCGAGGACGAACTCGCGCTGCGGGAGCGGCTGTTCGACGGCCTCGACTTCGCCTCCTGGCACGCCACCCGGATCCTGGACGGCCAGCACGGCCTCGACGCCCAGCACGGCCCGGACGCCCCGCAGGTGCCGGTGCCCGCCGTCGTCGGGGCCGCCGCGGCCGCCGGACCCCGGATCATCGGACCGCGCAGCGCCGACGGCCCCCGGCCCGCCGCCGCCCCCGGAGCCCCCGTCCCCGCCCGGCTGGTCGTCGTGGTCGACGACTACGACGCACTGCTCTCCCCCACCTCCCCGGCCGGCCGCCCGCTGGCCCGCGCGCTCGCCGCCGTCGCCCGCCGCGGCGGCCCGCTCGGCATCCACCTCGCGGTCACCACCGGCCGGCCCGAGGAGAGCGCCGGCACCGAGGTGGACGAGGCCGCCCTGCTCCGGATCGCCCTGCGCACCGAGGACCCGGCCGACTCCGACCTGCTGATCCACCTGGGCGACGCCGCCGCCCTCCCCGAGGACACCCCGGGCCGCGGCTACCTGCGGCTGCCGGACGGCGGCGTCTGCGCCTTCCAGACCGCCCGGATCAGCGGACGCATCCCGCGCACCGCGACCCTGCGCCCGACGGTCGTCGCGATAGACCCGCTCCAGCTCGGAGCCCCGCCCGCCCGCCGCCCGGTCCGCGAACTCGGCAACGGCCCGACGGACCTGGCACTCCTCGCCAGCGCCCTCCAGCGCGCGGCGACCCGCTGACGGCGCGGCCCTGTGCGGGCTGCTCGTCACCGCCTGAAGACGGCGGGCCCGCGTCCAATTCCTGGACGCGGGCCCGCCGTTCTGTGGAGCCGTCAGCGCATGGAGCCGGTGCGCAGGAGCGTGCGGATGACGCGCATCGCGACCGAGAGGCTGGACAGCTCGTAGTTGTCCGAACCCCTTATGTCGTCGAGGGTGCTCTTCGCGCGGTTCAGCAGCGTCCCGTTGAGCTCCGCCCAGGCGGTGTAGCGCTCCTCCGGGGTGGCGCCCTCGGGACCGCAGGCGAGGACGTCGGCGGTCAGCGCCGCGTGCGCCGCGAAGAGGTCCTCGCGGATCGCGGCCCGGGCCATCGACGACCAGCGGTCGGTGCGGGGCAGGTCGATGATGCGGTCCAGCAGGTGCGAGATCTGCAGGCGGTCACCGAGGTCGTAGTAGAGCTCGGCGACGTCCGCGACGTCCTTGCCGGAGCGGTCCGCGACCTCGGTGATGTCCAGGGTCGGGAAGACCGAGGACAGACCGGCGATCCGGGTGGCCAGCTCCTCCGGTACGCCCGCCGCTGCGAGCTCGCCGTGGATCGACTCGAACCAGGCCAGGTCCTCGCCGCGCAGCGGCTTGGGCAGCGAGCCCCAGACCTGGGCGATCCGGTCGCGGAAGAACGCGATCGTGGCGGCGATGTCCAGCGGCTGGCGGCGGTTGTTGAGCATCCACCGGGTGGCGCGCTCGACCAGGCGGCGCGAGTGCAGCCGCATCTTGGTCTGGACCCGGGCCGGGACCTTGTTGTCCAGGCCCTCGATCTCGGCCCAGATCTCCTCCAGGCCGAACACGGCCCGCGCGGCGGTGTGCGTCCGGGCGATCTCCTCGTAGGTCGCGCCGGTCTCCTCCTTCAGGCGGAAGGCGAAGGTGCAGCCACCGCGGTTGATCGTGTCGTTGACGATCAGCGTGGTGATGATCTCGCGGCGCAGCGCGTGGTTGTCGATCGCGTCGGCGAACCGGGCCCGCAGCGCGCTCGGGAAGTACTCGTGCAGCGCGGTGCGGAAGTACGGGTCGTCGGGCAGGTCGGTGGCGAGCAGTTCCTCGGCCAGCGTGATCTTGGTGTACGCGAGCAGGACGGACATCTCGGGCTGCGAGAGCCCGCGGCCGTTCTGCTGGCGCTCGCGGATCTGGCGCTCGGCGGGCAGGAACTCCAGCGCCCGGTCGAGCTGGCCGGCCGCCTCGAAGCGGTTGATCATCCGGGAGTGGACGTTGACCATGCTGTGCGCCTGGGCGACGGCGTTGGCCAGCACCACGTTCTGCGCGTAGTTGTTGCGCAGCACCAGGTGGCCGACCTCGTCGGTCATCTCGGCCAGCAGGGCGTTGCGCTGCTTGACCGTCATGTCGCCCTCGGAGACGACCCCGTTGAGCAGGATCTTGATGTTGACCTCGTGGTCCGAGGTGTCCACACCGGCCGAGTTGTCGATGGCGTCGGTGTTGATCCAGCCACCGGCGCCCTCGGGGCCGCCGGCCGACGCGTACTCGATGCGGCCGAGCTGGGTGCAGCCGAGGTTGCCGCCCTCGCCGATGACCCGGGCCCGGACCTGCTCGCCGTTGACGCGGATGGCGTCGTTGGCCTTGTCGCCGACCTCGGCGTTGGTCTCGGTCGAAGCCTTGACGTAGGTGCCGATGCCGCCGTTCCAGAACAGGTCGACCGGCGCCTGCAGGATCGCCTTCATCAGCTCGGCCGGGGTGAGCCGGGCCTCCTGGATGCCGAGCGCGGCCCGGACCTGGGCGCTGACCTGGATTGACTTGGCACTGCGCGGGAACACGCCGCCGCCGGCCGAGATCAGCGACTTGTCGTAGTCGTCCCACGAGCTGCGCGGCAGGTCGAACAGGCGCCGGCGCTCGGCGTACGAGACGGCCGCGTCCGGGTTCGGGTCGAGGAAGATGTGGCGGTGGTCGAAGGCCGCGACCAGCCGGATGTGCTCGCTGAGCAGCATGCCGTTGCCGAAGACGTCGCCGGACATGTCGCCGATGCCGATGACGGTGAAGTCCTCGGTCTGGGTGTCGACACCGAGCTCGCGGAAGTTGCGCTTGACCGACTCCCAGGCACCGCGGGCGGTGATGCCCATGCCCTTGTGGTCGTAGCCGGCCGAGCCGCCGGAGGCGAACGCGTCGCCCAACCAGAAGCCGTAGGACTCGGCGACGCCGTTGGCGATGTCGGAGAAGGTCGCGGTGCCCTTGTCGGCGGCGACGACCAGGTAGGTGTCGTCCTCGTCGTGGCGGACCACGTCGGCCGGGTGGACGACCTCGCCGCCGACCAGGTTGTCGGTGATGTCGAGCAGGGCCGAGATGAAGGTCTTGTACGAGGAGACGCCCTCGGCCAGCCACGCGTCGCGGTCCACCGACGGGTCCGGCAGCTGCTTGGCGACGAACCCGCCCTTGGCGCCGACCGGCACGATGACGGTGTTCTTCACCATCTGCGCCTTGACCAGGCCGAGGATCTCGGTGCGGAAGTCCTCGCGCCGGTCGGACCAGCGCAGACCGCCGCGGGCGACCTTGCCGAAGCGCAGGTGCACGCCCTCGACCTGCGGCGAGTAGACCCAGATCTCGAACGCCGGGCGCGGGGCCGGCAGGTCCGGGATGGCCTTCGGGTCGAACTTCATCGACACGTAGGAGTGCCACTCGCCGTCGGCGGCGTGCTGGAAGAAGTTGGTCCGCAGGGTGGCCTTGATGAGGTTCAGGAAGGAGCGCAGGATGCGGTCCTCGTCCAGCGAGGCGACCTCGTCGAGCGCGCCGGCCAGCTCCTCCAGGATGCCCTCGGTCAGCTCCAGGGCGCCCGAGCGGTGGCTCGGGCTCAGCCGGGCCTCGAACAGGTTGACCAGCAGGCGGGTGCTGTGGGTGTTGTTGCGGAGCGCGTCCTCCATGTAGTCCTGGGAGAACGTGGAGCCCGCCTGGCGCAGGTACTTGGCGTACGCGCGCAGCATCATCGCCTGGCGCCAGGTCAGCCCGGCGGTGAGGACCAGCTCGTTGAAGCCGTCGTTCTCGGCCCGGCCGGTCCAGGTGGCGGCGAAGGTCTCCTGGAAGCGCTCGCGCGCCTCGTCGGTGAGCTCGGTGGCCTCGCGCAGCTTCAGGCCGAAGTCGTACACCCACGCGGTGGTGCCGTCGGAGCGGCGCAGCGCGTACGGGTGCTCGTCCAGCACCTCGACGCCCAGGCGCTGAAGCACCGGCAGGACCTCGGAGAGCGAGATCGGGCCGCCGACCCGGTAGATCTTGAAGCGGCGCTCGTCGTCGCCCGCGCCGACCGGCTGGTACAGGTTGAGGCGGAAGTCGCCCGCGCCGTGCAGCGCCTCGATCTGCTTGATGTCGGCGACGGCGGTGCGCGGCGGGAAGTCGGCGCGGTAGCCGTCGGGGAAGGCGTTGGCGTACTTGTGGCCGAGCTCGGCGGCCTTCTCCTCGCCCAGCTCGGTGTGCAGCTGGTCGTGGAAGCCGTCCATCCAGAACCGGGCGGCCTCGGCCAGGCGGTTCTCGATCCGCTCGATGTCGGTGTCGGTGAGCTGCGGCAGCTCGGTGCCGGGGGCGACCCGGACGACGAAGTGCAGGCGGGTCAGCACCGACTCGGTGGCGTACACCGTGTAGTCGATGGCGTCACCGTTCAGCTCTTCCTTGAGGATGTCGGTGAGCAGCAGGCGGATCCGGGTGGTGTACCGGTCGCGCGGCAGGTAGATGAACGCCGAGTAGTAGCGGCCGTACTCGTCCTGGCGCAGGAAGAGGCGCAGCTTGCGGCGCTCCTGCAGGTAGAGCACGCTCGTGGCGATCGAGAGCAGTTCGGAGGCCGCCGTCTGGAACATCTCGTCCCGCGGGAAGGTCTCCATGATCTGCAGCAGGTCGCGGCCGTCGTGGCTCTCGCTGGAGAAGCCGGAGCCGTCCAGCACCTCCTGGACCTTGCGGCGCACGACCGGGATCCGGGTGACGGACTCGGTGTACGCGGCGGAGGAGAACAGGCCGAGGAAGCGGCGCTCGCCGATCGGCTCGCCGGCGGCGTTGAACTTCTTCACGCCGACGTAGTCCAGGTAGGCCGGGCGGTGCACGGTGGCACGGCTGTTGGCCTTGGTGAGGACGAGCAGCTTCTTCTCGTGGGCCTTGGCGCGCACCGGCGCGGAGAGGCGGCCGAAGGCCTCGCTGACGGCGTGGTGGCGGTCGTCGTGGCTGCGCGGGTCGGCGCGCAGGATGCCGAGGCCGGTGCCGGCGACGGCCTTGAGGACCTCTTCGCCCTCGTGCTCGACGAGGTCGTACTCGCGGTAGCCGAGGAAGGTGAAGTGGTCGTCGCCGAGCCAGCGCATCAGCTCCCAGGCCTCGCCGACCTCCTGCTCGGGCAGGCCCGCCGGGGGCTCCTCGGCCAGTTCGTCGGCCAGGCGCAGCGCGCTGTCGCGCATCTTGGTCCAGTCCTCGACGACCTCGCGGACGTCGCCGAGCACGCGGCGCAGGTTGGACTCGATCGAGCGCAGGTCCTCGCGGTCGGTCTCGCGGTCGATCTCGATGTGCATCCACGACTCGACGGTCGCGTCGGCGGGCCACTCGGCGCCGGCGGCCTGGCTGCGCGCGCACGCGTCGACGTCGAGGATCTCCAGGAGCTTGCCGGTGATGTCACGGCGGACGACCAGCTGCGGGTGGATCACGATGTGGATCGCGCGGTCCTGGCGGGAGAGCTCGTTGGTGACCGAGTCGACCAGGAAGGGCATGTCGTCGGTGACGACCTCGACCACCGTGTGGCCGCAGGACCAGCCGTTCTCCTCGACCGAGGGGGTGTGCACCCGCACCTCGGCGGTGCCCTGGGGGCGCTTGAGGCCCAGGCGGTAGTGCGAGGCGGCCGCGCCGTACACGTCGACCGGGTCGAGGTCGACCAGGTCCTCGGGCGCGGTGTGGAGGTAGTAGTGGTGCAGGTACGCGGCAAGAGCGCCGTTGCTCAGGCCCTCCCCCGGCGCCGCTCCCCCCACCTGGCTGTTCTCAGCGGCTGCGGCTGCCTTCTTGAGCAGGTCGGCCTTGGCTGCGTCCAGCTTGGTCTGCATGACTTCTTGGCTCCTGTCGCGCGCCGTTGCGTGACTCGGTCGTGTGTGGATGAACACCGACGGGTCTACCGCAATCCTGCCGCACCATCCGACTGAAAAGGCCTCATGGCGCGCATGAAACGCCTTCGCAGTGGGTAGGACGATTCGTCCTGCGGAGACACCCGACGACGCCAGCCAGCCTAACCGGATCAATCGAAGGTGGACAGGGACAGGGAGGCGCAAAGCTGCCGGGTGACCGGTCCGTCCTGGACAGCATGTCCAAACCGGAACGTTCTGTTCGCTTTCAGCCCATGTGTGGGTAAGTGTGCTCGGTCGGTGGGACGAAGGTCTCCTTGATCGAGCGGGCCGAGGTCCAGCGCAGCAGGTTCTGGGCGGCGCCCGCCTTGTCGTTGGTGCCGGAGGCGCGGGCGCCGCCGAAGGGCTGCTGGCCGACCACCGCGCCGGTCGGCTTGTCGTTGATGTAGAAGTTCCCGGCGGTGAAGCGCAGTTCCTCCACGGCCCTGGCGATCGCGTAGCGGTCCTGGGCGATGACGGCGCCGGTCAGGCCGTAGGGGGCCGCGGCGTCGATCCGGGCGAACACGTCCTCCCAGCGGGAGTCCTCGTACACGTGGACGGCGAGGATCGGGCCGAAGTACTCGGTCCGGAAGATCTCGCCGCGGTGGTCGGAGGAGACCAGGACGGTGGGCCGCACGAACCACCCGATCGCGTCGTCGTACTGGCCGCCGGCCGCCAGCTCGATCGTGGGGTCGCGCTTGGCGCGCTCGATGGCGTCCCGGTTCTTCTCGAAGGCCCGCCGGTCGATGAGCGCGCCCATGAAGTTGGACAGGTCGGAGACGTCGCCGACGGCGAGGGCGTCGACCTCGGCCAGGAAGTCGTCCTTGATCCGCTGCCAGAGGCTGCGCGGCAGGTAGGCCCGGGAGAGCGCCGAGCACTTCTGGCCCTGGTACTCGAAGGCGCCGCGGATCAGCGCCGTCTTCAGGACCTCCGGGTCGGCGGAGCGGTGGGCGAGCAGGAAGTCCTTGCCGCCGGTCTCGCCGACGATCCGCGGGTACGTCCGGTAGCCGCCGATGTTGGCGCCGATCGTCTGCCACAGCGACTGGAAGGTGGCGGTCGAGCCGGTGAAGTGCAGGCCCGCCAGCGCCGGGTCGGCGAGCGCGACCGGGGACACCTGGAGGCCGTCGCCGGTGACGAGGTTGATCACGCCGGGCGGCAGGCCGGCCGCCTCCAGCAGCCGCATCAGGTGGTGGGCCGCCAGCATCTGGGTCGGCGCGGGCTTCCAGACCACCGTGTTGCCCATCAGCGCGGGGGCGGTGGGCAGGTTCCCGGCGATCGCGGTGAAGTTGAACGGCGTGATCGCGTAGACGAATCCTTCCAGCGGACGGTGGTCGGTGCGGTTCCACACCCCCGGTGACGACACCGGCTGGTCGGCCAGGACCTGCCGGGCGAAGTGGACGTTGTAGCGCCAGAAGTCGATCAGCTCGCAGGCCGAGTCGATCTCCGCCTGCTGCACGGTCTTGGACTGGCCGAGCATCGTGGCCGCGTTGAGGGTCTCCCGCCAGGGCCCGGCGAGGAGGTCCGCGGCGCGCAGGAACACCGCCGCGCGGTCGTCGAAGGACAGTGAGCGCCACTCCCGGCCGGCCGCCAGCGCCGCGTCCACCGCCGCGCGGGCGTCCTCCCGGGTGGCGTTGCCCAGCACGCCCAGCTTGGCGGCGTGGTGGTGCGGTTGGACGACGTCGATCCGCTCGCCGCCGCCGAAGCGCTGCTCCCCGCCGATCGTCATCGGCAGCGGCACCTGCTCGGCCGCCAGCTCGTCCAGCCGGCGCACCAGGCGCTCCCGTTCGGCGCTGCCGGGCCCGTACGCCCGCACCGGTTCGTTGGCCGGCTCGGGCACCTGGGTCACTGCGTCGATGGGCATCGCGGCTCCGTCCTGCTGCTGTACCGGTGTCAGTCCAGCCTGACCAGCCTCCGGCGGATCCGCCCGTCCAGACACGCCGACGGCGGACGTGGCGCGTGCCACGTCCGCCGTCGTCATGGCGGCATCGCCGCAGTTCAGGACGTCAGGCGTCCGGCCAGCTCGACCGCCTCCGCGAGGGTGTCCACGACCGGCACGCCGACCGGCTCCAGCTTCTCCCTGGTGTGCGAGCCACCGGTGTACAGCACGGCGTGCGCGCCCGCGCCGATCGCCGCGAGGGCGTCGTCCGCGGCGTCCCCGATGAGGACCGTGCGGGCGGGGTCCACGTGCTCGCCCAGGGCTGCCAGGTGGCGGACCAGGTGCTCGCCCTTCTGCCCGCCGGAGGGGCCGCTGCGGCCGTCCACCCGCAGGAAGGTGCCGGTCAGGCCGAAGGCGTCGACCAGCGGCACCAGCTTCTCGTGCTCGTACATCGACAGCAGGGACTGGCTGTGCCCCGCCTCCTGCCAGCCGGACAGCAGCTCGCGGACGCCGTCGGTCAGGTCGCAGGCCGGGCTCAGCTCGCGGTAGCGGTCGTGGAAGGCGCCGTCGAGGCGGAGCCACTCGGCCGGGGACGGCATCCGGCCGAGCAGGCGCTCGTAGAAGCGGGGGATCGGGACCTCGTACTGCTCGCGGTACTCCTGCATGGTCATCGGCCCGACGCCGATGGTCGCGAACGCGGCGTTGCTCGCTCCGAGCACCGCCTCCATGTCGTGGAAGAGCGTGCCGTTCCAGTCCCAGACGATGTGATTGCGCACGGTCCGAACGGTAACTCGCACGCCGCCGCGCCGGTAGGACGGGGCTCACGCGCTCCGGCCGCTCACGCGGGGGCGGCCGCGCAGCGACCGGTCAGGCGAGGAGCCCCGGTCAGGCGAGGAGCCCGGGGATCTCCTGGGTCGCGAACCAGAGCAGGTCGTGGTCCTCGGCGCCGTCCACGGTGAACTGGGCGTCCTGGTCGCCCTCGTCGGCGGCGGCCACCGCGGCCACGGCCGCCGTCACGTCCGCGAGCACCTCGTCGTCGGCGACGTCCGCGTGGACGGCCGCCGCCTTCGCGAGCTTCACCGGGCCGGCCAGCACCACGCGGCCCAGCGAGGCCTGGTCCTGGTACTCGTCGCCGGGGAACGGCTCGACGGCGGAGTCCGCCACGTCGAGCGCCACCACGACGCGCCGGCGCGGCGCGTGCGGGTCGGCGGCCAGCAGCCGCAGCGAGGACTGCGCGGCCCGGTTCAGCGCCGCGTACTCCAGTTCCTCGATGTCGTCGCTGACGTACCACTCGCGCAGCGCGGGCGTCACGGCGTAGGCCGCCGACTGGTCCAGGACGCCGCCCGGGTGCGCCGCCGCCAGGCCGGTCAGGGTGGTGGGCACGTACACGCGCATCGGTGGCACTCTCCGGTTCGTCCAGCGTTCGTCCAGCGGCACAGCTTCCAGCGACCCCAAGAATAAGCGCCGGGCGCCCGCCGTGATCACGTCCCGCCGGATCGGCGGGCCGCGGCTCAGCGCGCCGCCGCCAGCGCCTCCCGGCTGGTGCGCAGCGCGCTCTCCAGCACGGCGCCGCGGCGGGCCGGGTCCATCATGTTCGGGCCCATCGCCACCAGGTCCGCGGGCGTCGGCGCGAGCAGCCGGACCCGGACGCCCTCCGCCCGCAGCAGCGCGGCCTCGCGCAGCAGCTGCCTGGTCACCGCGCGGCGGTAGCGGCTGACCAGCTGGGCCAGCACGCCGCGCGGGCGGTCCCGGGCGCGCCACTCCTGCAACGCGGCGAGGGTGCCGCGGTCGGCCCGGTCAGCCCGGTCGGAACGGTCGGCCCGGTCGGCCCGGTCGCCGCGGGGGCGCAGGCGCAGGGCCATCGGGGCGAGCACGTACGCCTCGTCCAGGCCGCGGCCGAGCAGCAGGTCGGCGTTGGTGGCCGACCAGCAGCCGCCGTCCACGTACGCCGAGCCGTTCAGGCGGACGGGCGCGAACCAGCCGGGGATCGCGCAGGAGGCCATCACGGCGTCGGCGATCGCGACCGCCGGGGCGTCCGGGTCGCCGAAGACCACCCGGCGGCCGCTGCGGTAGTCCACGGCCGCGACCCGCAGCGGGGAGCCCGCCGGCCAGTCTCCCGGCCCGTGCAGGTCGCCGACCAGCGCGCCGACCGGGGCGAGCGAGCCCCGGCCGTGCGGTGCCACCGCCGACACCATGGTCAGCAGCGGGTACTCGCGCGGGTGGCGGACGGCGTCCCGTAGGAGGCCCGGCGAGCCGATCCCGGCCCGCGGGCGGGGCGGCAGGGCACCGCCGACGGCCGTCTCGTAGTCGAACGCCACGCCGGCCAGCGGGCCTTCGGTGAGCGGCAGGCCGCGCTGGTGGTCGCGCAGCTGGTCGGCCGGCACGCCCGCGGCGAGCAGCGCGCCGAGGATGGAGCCGGCCGAGGTGCCGAGGAGCACGTCGGCGTCGCCGGGACGCCAGCCGGTCGCCTCCTCGACGGCGCACAGCGCGCCGACCGTCCAGGCCGCGCCGAGCATGCCGCCGCCGCCCAGGACCAGCCCGCGCCGGGGTGCTCCCCTGGCGGCGCCCGCCCGGGTCGGAGCCTGCGCCGCTGCTACGGGTCTCGTCATGCCCGGTGTCGTCATGCCGGCCGCCTGTCGTCGTGGGGCGTCGCGCCCGCTGCCGCGGTTCCCGGTCAGGATCCGATCCTGCGCGCGAACCGCGGGCCACCGCAACGCGTGACCCCGGCCGCACCACCCGGACCGGCGAACCCGGCCGTCCCCTTTCGGGCCTACCCGTCCGTCCCCGCACGTCAACCGCGTGCCTCCGGGACGGCCCGGGAGGCCGCCACCGCAACGGACCGTTCACCCGGATAGGTGAACTTCACCCTCCGCTCCCCATGGTTGCGGAACCCCCTTGCCGCCCTCTCCCCGCCGCCGCTACCAAGGACCCGTCCGTACCCGCACCGTCCCTGTTCGCCCCCGAGGAAGCACCCGTGACCACGCCCCGGAGCACCCCCGCCCGCCCGCACGGCCCCGAGGAGACACCCGTGACCGCACCGCTCGCCGCCCGGCCGCACCGCCACCTGCACGACGGCGCACCGCACCCCGCCGGGCGCCGGCCACGCCACCCCCGGGCCGACTGCGCCGGCGCCCCATCCGGGCACGACACCCGCGCCCTCGCGGCGCGCTTCGCGCACCAGCTCGTCGAGGTGCTCACCGGCGCCCGCCCGTCCGGCCAGCTGATGCGGCACACCAGCCTGGACGGCTACGGGCAGCTCGCCTCGCTCGTGCGCACCGGCGCCCTGCGCCGCGGCGGCGCCGGCGCCCGGCCGCGCCTGGGCCCGGTGCACGACAGATCGCCCTCGCCCGACGCCGTCGAGGCGTGCGTGCGGGTCGACCTCGGCCGACGGCACCACATGGTGGCCTTCCGACTCGAACAACGCGGTCCGGCCGGGCAGTGGCAGTGCACCGCCGTGGAGGCCCGGTGACGGCGCAGGGCGCCGCCCCCGTACGGGAACGGCGCCCTGCGCTGCGGCGCGGTGGCTGCTCAGGCCTTGCGGCGGCGGCCCTTGGCCAACTTCGCGGCCTTGCGGCGCTCGGCGCGGGTCAGGCCGTCGCCCTCGTCCTCCGGGGCGAGGTCGTCGAAGTCGCCCTCGACCACGCCGCCGCCGATCTCGTCCGAGGGGGCGGTGTAGTGCAGGCGCTGCGGCTTCGGGACCTCCAGGCCCTTGGCCTTGATCTCCGGACGGGCGGCGTCCTTCTCCAGCTTGTCGAGCACCACCTCGGCGTCCTCGACCGGGACCTCCTCGACCTGCTGCTCGACCTGGACCTCCAGGTTGAACAGGTAGCCGACGGACTCCTCCTTGATGCCCTCCATCATCGCGGTGAACATGTCGAAGCCCTCGCGCTGGTACTCGATCAGCGGGTCGCGCTGCGCCATGGCCCGCAGGCCGATGCCCTCCTGGAGGTAGTCCATCTCGTAGAGGTGCTCGCGCCAGCGGCGGTCCAGCACCGACAGGACGACCCGGCGCTCCAGCTCGCGCATGATCTCCTCGCCGAGCTGGTCCTCGCGGGCGCCGTACTGCGCCTGGATGTCCTCCTGGATGACCTTGATGAGGAACTCGGAGGTCAGGCCGCCGGAGCCGCCCGCCTCCTCCTCCAGCTCGCCGAGGTCCAGGGAGAGCGGGTAGAGCTGCTTGAGCGCCGACCAGAGCTTCTCCAGGTCCCAGTCGTCCTCGAAGCCCTCGCCGGTGGCCGCCTTGACGTAGGCCTCGACGGTGTCGTCCATGAAGTGGCCGACCTGCTCCTGCAGGTCCTCGCCCTCCAGGACGCGGCGGCGCTCGCCGTAGATGACCTCGCGCTGGCGGTTCAGCACCTCGTCGTACTTCAGGACGTTCTTGCGGATCTCGAAGTTCTGCTGCTCGACCTGGGTCTGCGCGGAGGCGATGGCGCGGGTGACCATCTTCGACTCGATCGGCACGTCCTCGGGCACGTTGGCCATCGAGAGGACGCGCTCGACCATGCCGGCCTTGAACAGGCGCATCAGGTCGTCGCCGAGCGACAGGTAGAAGCGGGACTCGCCCGGGTCGCCCTGACGGCCGGAGCGGCCGCGCAGCTGGTTGTCGATCCGGCGGGACTCGTGCCGCTCGGTGCCGAGGACGTAGAGGCCACCGGCCTCCTTGACCTCGTCCTGCTCCGCCTTGACCGAGGCCTTCGCCTTCTCCAGCGCGGCCGGGAAGGCGGCCTCGTACTCGTCCGGCGTGTCGGTCGGGGTGAGCCCGCGCTGCGCCAGCTCGGCAGCGGCCAGGTGCTCGGCGTTGCCGCCGAGCATGATGTCGGTGCCGCGGCCGGCCATGTTGGTGGCGACGGTGACGGCGCCCTTGCGACCGGCCTGCGCGACGATCTGCGCCTCGCGCTCGTGGTGCTTGGCGTTCAGCACCTCGTGCGGGATGCCGCGCTTGCGCAGCTCCTGCGACAGGTACTCGGACTTCTCGACCGACACGGTGCCGACCAGCACCGGCTGGCCCTTCTCGTGCTTCTCGGCGATGTCCTCGACCACGGCCGCGAACTTGGCCGGCTCCGACTTGTAGATCAGGTCGGGCTGGTCGATGCGCAGCGGCGTCTTGTTGGTCGGGATCGGCACGACGCCCAGCTTGTAGATCTGGTGGAACTCGGCCGCCTCGGTGGTGCCGGTACCGGTCATGCCCGCGAGCTTGTCGTACAGGCGGAAGAAGTTCTGCAGGGTGATGGTGGCCAGGGTCTGGTTCTCGTTCTGGACCTCCACCCCCTCCTTGGCCTCGATCGCCTGGTGCATGCCCTCGTTGTAGCGGCGGCCGGCCAGGATGCGGCCGGTGTGCTCGTCGACGATCATGACTTCGCCGTTCATGACGACGTAGTCCTTGTCCGCCTTGTACAGCTCCTTGGCCTTGATGGCGTTGTTCAGGAAGCCGACCAGCGGGGTGTTCACCGACTCGTAGAGGTTGTCGATGCCGAGGTAGTCCTCGACCCGGGTGACGCCCTCCTCCAGGATGCCGACGGTGCGCTTCTTCTCGTCGACCTCGTAGTCGCGGTCGACCTTCAGGCGCATCACCAGCTTGGCGAAGTCGGCGTACCACTTGGTCGCCTGGTCGGCCGGGCCGGAGATGATCAGCGGGGTGCGGGCCTCGTCGATGAGGATCGAGTCGACCTCGTCGACCACCGCGAAGTTGTGGCCGCGCTGGACGAGTTCGTCCTTCGACCAGGCCATGTTGTCGCGCAGGTAGTCGAAGCCGAACTCGTTGTTGGTGCCGTACGTGATGTCCATCGCGTACTGCTGCTTGCGCTCGGCGGGCGTCATGTTGCCCAGGATCACGCCGACTTCGAGGCCGAGGAAGCGGTGCACCCGGCCCATCCACTCCGAGTCGCGCTCGGCGAGGTAGTCGTTGACGGTGATCAGGTGGACGCCCTTGCCGGTGAGCGCGTTCAGGTACGCGGGCAGGGTGCCGACGAGGGTCTTGCCCTCACCGGTGCGCATCTCGGCGACGTAGCCGAGGTGCAGCGCGGCGCCGCCCATGAGCTGGACGTCGTAGTGCCGCTGGCCGAGGACGCGCTTGGCGGCCTCGCGGACGGTGGCGAACGCCTCGGGGAGGATGTCGTCCAGCGACTCCCCGTCGGCGAGCCGCTGCTTGTACTCGTCGGTCAGCGCGCGCAGCTCCGCGTCGGTGAGGTTGACGAAGTCCTCTTCGATGGAGTTGACCTGGGCAGCAATCCGCTGCAGCTTGCGAAGGATCTTGCCTTCGCCGGCGCGCAGGATCTTGTCGAAGACGGACACTAGAGCGGGCTCCTTGCCTGTATTGGCACTGGACGACTGCACGGGGGGTCCACCCCACCGCACGGGCCATCGTATGCGAGGAGTCCAATGCCCCGGGAGGTGCGTCAGCACGGTATTCCCGTGTCACTCGCACGGGCACCCGACCGATAGCACCGCCCACCGGGGCAAAACGGTCCCGGCCCCGCCGAGTTGGGGGGATATTCGGATGCCCGCCCTCCACTTGGCACGGAATAATCCGGGCATGGAAGAGCCCCTGACCACGCCCGTCACCCTCACCACCGAGCGCCTCGTGCTGCGCGCCCCGCAGGAGTCGGACATCGACGCGATCCTCGCCGCCTGCCAGGACGAGGAGATCCAGCGCTGGACGGTGGTGCCGGTCCCCTACCGGCGCGAGGACGCGGAGTTCTTCGTGCGCACCCTGGCCCCGAACGGGCTGCGCGACGGCTCCGAGTACATCTGGTGCGTGACCGACCGCGCCACCGGGCGCCTGGTCGGCACCCAGTCGGTCTCCCGCTTCGCCGCCGACCCGGCCGCCGCCTCCGTCGGCTGGTGGACGGCGAAGGAGCAGCGCGGCCGCGGCTACACCGTCGAGGCGGCCCGCGAGGTCGCCCGCTGGGCCCTCACCGAGCTCGGGGTCCGCCGCCTGCAGTGGCTCGCCTACGTCGGCAACGACGGCTCCCGGGCCGTCGCCGAGCGGGTCGGCTACCGCTTCGAGGGCACGCTGCGCTCGTACGCCCAGCAGCGCGGCGTCTTCCACGACTCCTGGATCGCCTCGCTGCTCCCGTCCGACCTGGCCTGAGCCGCCGGCCGCCCGGTCCGGGCCCGACCGGGCGGACCGGGCCCGTGCGTTGTCGGTGCCGGGCGCTACGCTCCCCGGCATGAGCTCCGCGCCCGCCCACAGCTCCCCCGTCGCCGTCCTGAGTGCCGACGACGCCCGCCGGATCGCCCTGCGCGCGCAGGGCCTGCTCGGTGCACCGGACCGGCGGGCCGGGGTGCGCGGGGTGCTGCGGCACCTGGGCGCCGTCCAACTGGACACGATCTCGGTGCTGGCCCGCTCGCACGAGCTGGTCCCGTACGCCCGGCTCGGCGCCGTCGGCCGGCCCGCCGTGGAGGCCGCGTACTGGGGCCACGGCACCAGCTTCGAGTACTGGTCGCACGCGGCCTGCGTCCTGCCGGTCGAGGAGTGGCCGCTGTTCGCGTTCCGGCGCCGCCGCTACCGCGCCCGCGGCCACCTCTGGGGCCACCAGGTCTCGCCCGAGACGTACCGCCACGTGCTCGACAAGCTGCGCGCCGAAGGGCCGCTGACGTCCACCGAACTGGGCGGCGCCAAGCGGACGGCCGAGTGGTGGGACTGGTCCGACACCAAGATCGCGGTCGAGCGGGCGCTGGCCTTCGGCGACGTGGTCTGCACCGAGCGCCGGAGCTGGAAGCGGGTCTACGCGCTGGCCGAACAGGCCGTCCCCGACGCCCTGTTCGGGCAGGACCCGACCGACGCGGACTGCGTGCGCACCCTGGTCGCCCAGGCCGGCGCCGCCCTCGGCGTGGCCACCCGGGCCGACCTGCAGGACTACCACCGGCTGCGCGCCGAGGAGTTGGACCCGGTCCTCGCCGACACCGGCCTCGTCCCGGTCGAGGTGGCGGGCTGGGGCCCCGACGGCACCGCGGCCCCCGCCTGGGCCGATCCCGCCGCGCTGGCCGCCGCCCCGCGCGGACGCCACCGCACCACGCTGCTCTCGCCGTTCGACTCCCTGGTCTGGGACCGTGCGCGCACCGAACGCGTCTTCGGCATGACGCACCGCCTGGAGGCCTACACCCCCAAGCACAAGCGGGTGCACGGCTACTTCGCCATGCCCCTGCTCGCCGGCGGGCGCCTGGTCGGCCGGGTGGACCCGGCCCGCGAGGGGCGCACCCTGGTCGCCCGCCAGGTCTCGCTCGACTCCGACCGGCACGTCGGGCCGCTGGCGACGGCACTGCGCGAGGCGGCGTCCTGGGTGGGCTGCGACGCCGTGCGGGTGGAGGCGCTGCACGATGAACGGCTGCGCCCCGCCCTGGAGAAGCTGCTCGCGGCGTGAGCGGCACCGCGGGCCCCGGGAGCGCCGCCCGCAGTGCACCGCGTCACCCTATTTCGAGGATCTTCTCGCGCATCGCGTAGACCACGGCCTCCATCCGGGAGTGGAGCTGCAGCTTCTCCAGGATGTTGCGCACGTGGTTCTTGACGGTGTTCTCGCTGATGAACAGCTCCTTGGCGATCTCCCGGTTGTTCATCCCGGTCGCCACCAGCTTCAGCACCTCCAGCTCCCGGTCGGTGAGCCGGGGCGCGGGCACCAGGTCCCGGTCGTCGGAGCGGCGCTGGATCATCGACTTGAACTCGGTGAGCAGCTTGGAGGCCATCGACGGGCTGATCTGCGACTGCCCGTCGGCGACGGCGCGGATCGCGGTGGCGACCTCGTCGGTGGAGATCTCCTTCAGCAGGTAGCCGGTGGCACCCGCCTTGATCGCCTCGTAGAGGTCCGCCTCCTCGTCGCTTATCGTCAACATGATGATCTTGGTGCTGGGCGCCACGTCCTTGATCGCCGTGCACGCCTCGATCCCGCTGCGGCGCGGCATCCGGACGTCCATCAGGATGATGTCGGGCAGCAGGTCGGCGGCCTTCAGCACGGCCTCGGCGCCGTCCCCCGCCTCGCCGACGACCTTGATGTCCGGTTCCTCGGCCAGCACGATCTCCAGCCCGCGGCGGAAGAGCGCGTGGTCGTCCACCACCAGCACACGGATCGGCTCACCCCGGCGCGGTGCGTACGCGGGCTCGTCCCCCGCTCCCGGGGACAGTCCGGCAACCGGCCCCCCAGCGGGCCCAAGCCCGAAGTGATCGCCCATCCGCTCCTCCCCCTTCGCAGGACATCGTGCGCCAATCATTCCACGCCGCGGCCACGCAACGGTCACCCTCCGATGCCGATTCCCCCGCAACGAGTGACCCCTCCACCACAGCCCGCGACCGCTCTCGACCGGTGTTCGACCGCGGACGGCCCCGGAACGCCGGTGACCCCGGCGGCCGCAGCCACCGGGGTCACCCGTTCATCGCTCGTTCGACGCTCCGGACGGTCAGTCCTCGTCGTTGGCCCCGCCGATCGCACCGCCCGCGCCGCCACCCGCCGACTGGGCGGCGGGGTCGGTCTGCAGGTGGATCACACCGTAGTGGTAGCCGTGCCGGCGGTAGACGACGCTCGGCAGGCCGCTGTCCTTCTCCACGAACAGGTAGAAGTCGTGGCCGACCAGCTCCATCTCGTAGAGCGCCTGGTCCAGCGCCATCGGGGCGGCCGGGTGGGTCTTCTCCCGGACCACCAGCGGGCCTTCGCCCTCCACTTCCAGGGATCCCATCATGGTCTTGCGGACGGCCCCGTTGGTCTCGCTCTCCGGCGCCGCCGGCTCCGGCAGCCCGGCGAGGGCCGCGGTCGCCTCGGCGACGCTGATCGGGGTGCGGCCGTTGCCGCCCTTGTGCACCCGACGCCGGTCCGCCGACTTGCGCAGCTGGGCGTCGAGCTTCGCCGAGGCCAGGTCGAGCGCCGCGTACGGGTCCCCGGCGGCGGCTTCGGCCCGGATCACCGGCCCACGGGTACGGAGAGTGATCTCCACCCGCTCGGACCGGTCGGCCTGCCGCGGGTTGTGCTCCTTGGACACCTCGACGTCGAGGCTGATCACCTTGCCGTCGAACTTCTGGACCTTCTCCAGCTTCTCGGCCACGTGCTCGCGGAACCTCTTGGGCACCTCGGTCTTGCGGCCCTTGACGACGATGTCCACGCAGAACTCCGATCCCTCGTGCTGACGCCGATCCGGGTGCTACCGGACCGGACTGAGACCCAGCTGGACCAGCCCATCCACTGCCGGCCCCCCGCCCCCACCGCCAGCGGCGGGAACGACTGGCCCTCACCTCACTTCCTCCCCACCAGGGACGGTTGAAACCCCTTGAAGCCTTATCGAACACCTCACACGGGGTTTTCGCCTCCCCAGGCTCGGTCGTGGGCAGGGGCCAGGAACAGCGGGCGAAGGGTCAAGCTGTTGCACCCTGTTTACCCTCCTAGGAGTGAAGCATGGGCGAATACCTGGACAACACCCCCCGTACGGCGCATCCTTTGCTCACTCTTCGTGCCTGCCGCCGCCAGGAGCAGCCGTGCCACCCACCACCGAGCCCGTCCGCCCGCCCTCCCCACAAGGGCCGTTCGGTCACGCACTGGCGGACCTGCTGGACGTCCTGCTGCCCACCCGCTGCGCCGGCTGCGGCACCGACCGCACCCAGCTCTGCCCCGCGTGCCGGCACGCCCTGAGCGCCTCCCGGCCCGGCCCCACACTGCTGCCCTGGGCACACGCCGCGGCCCCCTACGCCGACCCGGTGCGGCAGTTGCTGCTCGCCCACAAGGAACGCGGCGCCCTTCGGCTGGCCGGGCCGCTCGGCGAAGCGCTCGGCCTGGCGGTGCGCTCCGCCCTCGGGCCGCGCGCCGGGCTCGCGCCGCTGCTGCTGGTGCCGATGCCCTCCGCCCGGGCCGCCGTCCGCGCCCGCGGTCACGACCCGACGCTCCGGCTGGCCGGGGCCGCCGCGCGCTCGCTGCGCCGGGCCGGCCTGGACGCCGTGGCCGCGCCACTGCTGCGCCACACCCGCCCGGTCGCCGACCAGGCCGACCTGACCGCGGCCGAGCGCCGGCGCAACCTGCACGGCGCGCTCACCGTCCTGCCGCGCGCCCGGCGGAGCCTGGCGGGTCGTCAACCCGTCCTGGTCGACGACCTGGTGACCACCGGCGCCAGCCTCGTCGAAGCCGCCCGGGCGCTGGCCGCCGCCGGTCTGCCGGCCCGCGCGGGCGCCACCGTCGCGGCGGCCGGCCCGCAGCGCACCCCATGAGCCCGGCGCCGGGGCCCGGACATCAGCCCGGGTAGAAGAACGCGCTCGCCCGGTCCGGCAGCGTGACCTCGCGCCACTGGCTGTTGATCAGCCGGTAGATCCGGCCCTCCGTGGCCTGCAGCGCCAGCACCGGCTCTGCCGCCGACAGCACGTTCGCCTTCGCCTCCGAGACCTCGGCGGTCGCCATGCCCTCCCCGCCCTGTGCCGGGGCGTCGGTGCTCGGGGAGCCGTCGGTGCTGACGTAGTGCAGCTGCGGGAGGCGGTCGGCCTCCTTGCCCAGCACGAGCAGCTGGTCGGACTCCGCCCAGGACAGCGAGGAGACGTCGGTGATCGCCGGAGCCGCCGTGTGCAGCCCGACGATCCGGACGGTCGGCGCCTCCGGGGTCCCGCCGTGCACGATCGCGCCGAACATCAGCGACCGGCCGGAGGAGTTCGCGTCCTTCACCACGAGGGCGATCCGGGCGCCGTCCGAGGAGACCCGGAGCATCTGCACGCTCCGCCCGTCCAGCTTCTCGACCGGGACGGTGTACGTCCGGTTGCCGCGGACCGTCACCACGCGCGGGCTCTCCGGGCTGCGGTCCACCACCCAGAGGTCGCCGCGGCCGTCCCAGCTGGGCGAGGCCAGCCCGTCGTCGCCGGTGTGCGCCGAGGTCAGCACCGGATCGGGCAGCGCGACCGCGTTGTCGGACAGCGGCACCGAGTAGAGCTGGTGGTGGTCCCGGCTGAGCACGGCGGCCTGGGAGCCGTCCCGGCGGACGGCGACGGGGCCGAGTGGGGTCCGGCCGGCCGGCTGGGGCTTGCCGAGCACACCGCGCACCGAGCTCGTCGTGGTGTCGTTGAGCAGAACCAGCGCGCCGTTGTCGCTGCGCTGCAGGTACTGCTGCTCGCTGCCCACCCCGGCCAGCGCCCCGGGGCCGGTGAACGGCGAGTCGCCGCGGCCGGCCGCGCAGCCGCCCCGCCGCCCCTTCAGCTCCGCCCGCTCGACCTGGCCCTTGCCCTGCTCGGCGAGGGTGTAGAAGAGCTGGGTCGCCATCCGCCGGCAGGACACCGCGTCGGCGAGGTCGGTACCGCCGAGCTGCACGTGGGCGACCCGGCTGTCGTCGACGTTGACCCGGTCGACGCTCGCACCGCTCGGGAAGGCCGTCCGGACGGCCGGTCCGAGCCAGTTCGACGGCCCGCCGACCAGCGCCTTGGCCGCCGCCGTCAGCGGGTCCGTCCGCCGCCGCAGGTAGATCGGGTCGGCGACCAGCACCTCGGGAGCCGGCCCGAAGCCCGCGGCCGACGGGTCCGGCGCGGTGTAGAAGTACCGGTCCACCTGCCGGTAGCTGTTGCGGAAGTTGGTCTCGTTCATGATCAGGCCGGGCGGCAGCTTGTCGATGCGCCACTCCCCGTCCTTCTGCCGCTGGAAGGTGAAGTCGGACGACTTCGTGCTCTGCCCCGTCACCAGCGCGTAGGTGTGCCCGGGGTCGACCGCGGCCACGACCTGCCCGGTGATGGACAGCGTGGTCGTGGCTTCCGTCTCCGGGACGTCGGGGGCGGACGGCGGGGGCGTGGCCGCGAGCACCGTGATGCCCGCGTCCGGGTTCCAGGCCGCGGCGGCCTCCTCGGTGAGGTACTTGCGCGCCGTGTCGTAGCCCTCGTCCGCCGTCACCGCGTCGAGGAACCCGGCCAGCAGGTCCTGCGGCTTGGCACCCCTGGCCGGCCCCACCGGGAACACCCGCACCTGCAGGTTCTTGTCGGCCGAGCCCTGGGAGAGCTCGACCTTCGTTATGCCGCCCGAGTCCGGCATGGCCGCGCACCCGCCGGCCAGCAGGGCGACGAGCACCCCGCCGGCCACCGCCGCGAGCCGCGGATCAGGCCTGCCGCTCGTCCTTCGCACGCTGCGTCCCCTCCGTGTCCGTCCCGCCCGTCAGATCCGGCTCCGCCGTGCGCTGCGCCACCGACGGCCGGCCGGGCGTGGGGTCCACCATCACCTGGGCACCGGTGGCCAGGTAGCCGGCCCCCGCCGCGCGCACGTCGGACGGGTCCGCGCGCGGCCCCTGCGGCAGCCGGGCCTTGCCGAGGCCCGGTCCGATGTTCAGCACCCCGCCGAGACCGCTGCCCAGGCTGCTGCCGGTGCCGTCCGGCGTCTCGGCCTGCTCCTCGGCCGCGGTGAGGGCCGTCGCCCCCGACGGGCTGATCGCCCGCCGGTACGGCGTGCCGTACGTGCCGAGGCCCCGGTTGTTGCGCGAGTCCTCCGGCTCCAGCCGGAACGGCGCCCGGCTGATCTCCCCGCCGCGCGTGCGCGGCAGGGTGAGCCGGAAGTGCGAGCCGCCGCCGGGCTCGCCCCAGGCCTGGAGCCAGCCGCCGTGCAGGTGCGCGTCCTCGACCGCGATCGACAGGCCGAGGCCGGTGCCGCCGGTGGTCCGCACCCGGGACGGGTCGGCCCGCCAGAAGCGGTGGAAAACCCGGGAGGCCTCGCCCGGCTTGAGCCCGATGCCGTAGTCGCGCACGCCGACGGCGACCGCGCCGTCCGCCGAGCCCAGCCGGACCACGACGTCCCGGCCCTCGCCGTGCTCGAGCGCGTTGACCACCAGGTTGCGCAGGATGCGCTCGATCCGGCGGGAGTCCACCTCGGCGACCACCGGCTCGCCGTCGCCGCGGATCACCACGGCGCTGCCCTTGGCCTGGGCGAGCGGATCGGCGGCCTCCACCACGCGGGCCACGATGTCGCGCAGGTCCACCGGCTCGGCGTCCAGGATCGCGGCGCCGGCGTCGAAGCGGCTGATCTCCAGCAGGTCGGCGAGCAGCGACTCGAAGCGGTCCAGCTGGCCCTGCAGCAGCTCGGCCGAGCGGGCCGCCATCGGGTCCAGGTCCTCGCGGCTGTCGTAGATCAGGTCGGCGGCCATCCGGACCGTCGTCAGCGGGGTGCGCAGCTCGTGCGAGACGTCCGAGACGAAGCGCCGCTGCACCCGGGACAGCTCCTCCAGCTGCCGGATCTGCGCCTGGAGGGCGTTGGCCATCCGGTTGTACGACTCACCGAGGCGGGCGATGTCGTCGGTGCCGGTGACCTTCATCCGCTCTTCCAGGTGCCCGTCGGCCAGCCGCTCGGAGATCCCGGCGGCCATCCGGACCGGGGTGACCACCTGGCGCACCACGACCCAGGCGATGCCGCCCATGAGGATCACCACGAACACGCCGGCGGTCGCCAGGGTGCCCGTGACCAGGTTGAGGGTGTCCGTCTCCTGCCCGAACGAGAAGACGTAGAAGAGCTGGTAACTCGTGTTGGTCGGGCCGACGAACTGCATGCCGAGCGCCAGGCCGGGCTCGGTGTGCCCACCGCTCTCGGCGGAGCGGTGGATCCGGGTCGGCTGGTCGAACATCTGGCCGGGCTCGGCGTACACCTTGGCCCGCAGCGAGTCGGGCACGCTGATCGGCAGGATGTCGCCCGAGTAGCGCGGGCCGAAACCCACCGCGTCCGGCATCACCGTCTGGCCGGTGCCGGGCATCATCGCGATCACCGAGTAGACCGTCTGCCCGCTCGCGGCCAGGTCGTTGACCTGCCGCAGCAGCCAGGACCCGACCTCGTCGGTGCTCGGGTCCGCCGCCGCGCCGACGCGCAGCCGCTGGTCCTTGGCCTCGTCGATCTTCTTCAGCTCGGCCTGGAAACCGATCCGCGCCTGCTCGCGCGCGGACGCCAGCTTGGTGTCCAACAGGCCGGTGCGCACCTGCGCCACGACGACCACGCCGAGCACCAGCACGACCGCGATGGACGCCAGCAGCGACACCGCGACCACGCGCAGCTGGATCGAGCGGCGGTACAGCGCCGTCACCCGGTGCGCGGGCCGACGCAGCTGACGGGTCACCAGCGCGAGCAACGCGGCCGGACCACGCCGGCGCCGGGTGGTCGAACTCAGCACGTCCCCGCGCACGGCGTCGGCCCCGTCGGTCGCGGAACCCGACGGGGACTCGTCAGCCCGGTGCGTCACGTCAGCTGGGTCCGGCCTTGTAGCCGACGCCGCGGACGGTCACCACGATCTCGGGGCGCTCCGGGTCCTTCTCGATCTTCGACCGCAGGCGCTGCACGTGGACGTTGACGAGGCGGGTGTCCGCCGCGTGGCGGTAGCCCCAGACCTGCTCCAGCAGCACCTCGCGGGTGAACACCTGCCACGGCTTGCGGGCCAGTGCCACCAGCAGGTCGAACTCCAGCGGGGTCAGCGGGATGCCCCGGCCGTCCCGCTTCACCGAGTGACCGGCCACGTCGATCACCAGGTCGCCTATGGTCAGCTGCTCGGGCGTGGGCTCCTCGGCGCGGCGCAACCGGGCGCGCACCCGGGCCACCAGCTCCTTGGGCTTGAACGGCTTGGTGACGTAGTCGTCGGCGCCCGACTCCAGGCCCACCACGACGTCGACCGTGTCGGTCTTCGCGGTCAGCATGACGATCGGGATCCCGGACTCGGCCCGGATCTGGCGACAGACGTCGATGCCGTCCCGGCCGGGCAGCATGAGGTCGAGCAACACCAGGTCGGGCTTGGTCTCCCGGAACGCGGCTAGCGCCTTGTCCCCGTCGGCGACGAAAAACGGCTCGAAACCCTCACCACGCAGCACGATGCCGAGCATCTCGGCCAGTGCGGAGTCGTCATCAACGACGAGGACGCGTCCCTTCATGGCTCCATCCTCTCATTACCGGATTGTGACCTGCCGCACAGCAGTGCCAATGCTCCACAACGGCCAACTCGGCCACCCCCGCATTACGGTCATACCGGGCGAATAGCCCCCGATGGAACGTCTCCGAACCGTGCCGGAGCCGCGCCCGGACCACCGCGGCACCCCCGATTCCGTTCCGCGACCGGATACCCCTGAGGCCTGTCGGCGCCCCATGGCACGATGGGCCTGCGCGCGGGTGGAAGATCCATCCGGCACCGCGCCCCCAGGACGCCCTCCGAGGAGCAGTGATGACCGACACTCCGGGCTGGGCCTCGCCCGGCTCGTCCGAGCCACCCCGCGACGACGCCCGGCCCCCGGCCGACGCGCCCGCCGGCGTGCCCGGGCCGTCGGCACCGCCCCAGGGCGCCCCCGTCCCGCCGCCCGCCTGGGGCGGCCCGCAGGTCCCGCCCGCCCGCAACGGCTGGGGCGGCCCGCCGCCCGGCCCGCAGGGGCCGTACGGCCCCTACGGCTGGGGCGCCCCGCCGAGCCCCAAGCCCGGCGTCATCCCCCTGCGCCCGCTGGGCCTCGGCGAGCTCCTCGACGGCTCCGTCTCGACCATCCGCAAGCACTGGCGCACCGCGCTCGGCCTGTCGCTGGGCATCGCCGTGCTCCAGCAGGCCGGCGGCGTCGGCGCCCAACTGCTGGTCGGCGGCAAGACCGGCGACTTCACCGCCGTCTTCGTCGCGCTCGCCAGCATGCCGCTCAACCTGCTCCTCGGCGTCATCGCGACGGCCCTGCTCACCGTGGTGGTCAGCCGCGCGATCCTCGGCCAGGGCGTCACCATCCGGGAGGCCTGGCGCGGAGCCCGTGCCCAGCTGCTCCAGCTGCTCGGGCTCACGCTGCTGACGGGGCTGATCACCGGCGGCGTCATGGTGCTCGGGTTCGGCCCGCTGATCGGCTACCTGGCGGCCGGTGCGGCCTCGCCCGCGATCGTCGGGCTGCTGGTGATCGTCGGCCTGCTCAGCCTGCCCGTCGTGGTCTGGCTCTGGATCCAGCTCAGCCTCGCCGCTCCCGCGCTGATGCTGGAGAAGCAGGGCGTCATCACGGCGCTCTCCCGCTCCCGCCGGCTCGTGCGCGGCTCGTGGTGGCGGATCTGCGGCATCACCGTGCTCAGCCAGATCATCGCCTTCGTCGTGGCGGCGATCATCGCGGTCCCGTTCACGATCATCGGCCTGGTGCTCGGCCTCGGCGACCTCCAGCAGCAGGTCGAGAGCGGCGGCACCACCCAGCAGCCAGTCGCCCTCCTGGTCGCCACGGCGATCGCCGGCGTCATCGCCTCCACCCTCACCGTCCCCTTCACCGCGGGCATCGGCGTGCTCCTCTACGTCGACCAGCGGATCCGCCGCGAGGCGCTCGACATCGAGCTGGCCCGCGCCGCCGGCCTGCCCGAGCACGGCGGCACCGGCTGGGGCGACCAGGCCGCCACCGACCCGACGAGGCTCTGAGCCGGATGCCGATCTGGGGGGAGAGGCTCCTCGCCGCGGGCGGCGCCCCGGTCACGGTCCCGCGTGACCCGGCCCGGGACGCCGCCCGCGACGAACTGCTCAACGCCGAGTACCACCGGCACGACCCGAGCCTCGTGCAGCGCGTCCTGAACTGGCTGAACGAGCAGCTCTCGGACGCGCTGAACGCCATCTCCGGCGACGGCACCAGCGGCGCCACCGGCCTGGTGTTCTTCCTGGTCGTCGCCGTCCTGATCGCCGCCGCGCTGTGGTGGCGCCTCGGGGCGCCCAAGCGGGCCGCCCGCACCACCCTGGACGTGTACGGCACGACCGGCCCCCGCACCGCCGCCCAGCACCGGGCCGACGCCGAACGCCACGCCGCCGCCGGACAGTGGGCCGACGCCGTCCGCGAGCAGATGCGCGCCCTCGTCCGCGCCCTGGAGGAACGCACCCTCCTCGACGCCCGCCCCGGCCGCACCGCCGACGAGGCCGCCGCCGAGGCCGGTCGGGCCCTGCCCGAACACGCCGCCGCCCTGGCCGCCGCCGCCCGCACCTTCGACGACATCGCCTTCGGCGAGCGCACCGCCGACCAGGCCGCCTACCAGTCGCTCCGCGACCTCGACCGGGCGCTGGAGCGCACCCGCCCGACCCTCGCCCCGGCCCCGGGAGGCGCGGCATGACGACCACCGCCCCCACGCCCGCCACCTCGCCGCCGGCACCCGCGCCGGCCGACGCCGCCGGCAGCCCGGCCCCCACCGGCCGCAGCCCGTGGCACCGCTACCGCTGGTACCTGGTGACCCTCGCCCTCCTGCTCATCGGCGCCGTCGTCATCGCCGGACTGAGCCAGGACCGCCGCTACCCGCCGCTCGACCCGCGCTCCTACGACAAGGACGGCGCCCACGCCGTCGTCGCCCTGCTCGAGCAGCGCGGCGTCGCCACCACGCTCACCACCGACCCCACCGTCCGCCCCACCGGCGACGACACCCTCGTGATCCCCGAACCCGACCTGCTCGACGCCGGCCAGCTGCGCGCCGTCGCCACCGCCCGGCACAAGCGGCTCGTCCTCATAGCCCCCGGCCCGGCGGCCCTCAGCGCCCTCGTCCCCGGCGTCCGCGCGGGCGACGAACGCGGCGCCCCCGCCTGGGCCACCGTCCGCAGCACCGACCCGGGCTGCGACCTCCCCGAGGCCGAGCGCGCCGGCAGCGTCGACATCGGCGGCCTCGTCTACACCAGCGGCAGCCGCGGCACCGGCTGCTACCCGCGCGCCCACGGCTTCTCCCTGGTCAGCGTCCCGACCCCGGACGGCGACGCGATCGTCCTCGGCAGCGCCGACCTCCTGCAGAACCAGCAGCTCGCCAAGGACGGCAACGCCTCCCTCGCCCTCGGCCTCCTCGGCGCCCGGCCCCACCTCACCTGGCACCTGCCCGACTACAGCTCGCCGGCCGCCGAGACCACCACCCGCCGCAGCTTCACCGACCTCATCCCGGCCGGCTGGCACTGGGCCACCCTGCAACTCGCGATCGCCGCCGTCCTGGCCGCGCTCTGGCGCGCCCGCCGACTCGGCCCGGTGATCAGCGAGAACCTGCCCGTCGTGGTCCGCGCCGCCGAGACCACCGAGGGCCGCGCCCGGCTCTACCACCGCGCCAAGGCCCGCGGCCGCGCCGCCGACGCCCTGCGCCGGGCCGCCGCCCACCGCCTCGCCCCCACCCTGGGCGTCCCGATCACCGCCGGCGCACCCGACCCCGAGGCACTCTGCGCCGCCGTCGCCGACCGCCTCACCACGCGCCCCGCCGGGGACGTGCGGGCCCTCCTCTACGGCCCCGACCCGACCGACGACGCCGCGCTGCTGCGGCTCGCCGACGACCTCGACGCCCTCGAAAGGCAGGTACGGAAGCCGTGACCGAACAGGCCACCGCCCAGCACCCCACCCCCGGCACGGCACCCGCCACCCCCGGCACCACCATCGACCCGCGCCAGGCCCTCACCGCCCTGCGCACGGAGATCGGCAAGGCCGTGGTCGGCCAGGACGCCGCCGTCACCGGCCTCGTCGTGGCGCTCCTCTGCGGAGGCCACGTCCTGCTGGAGGGCGTCCCCGGAGTCGCCAAGACGCTGCTGATCCGCACCCTCTCCACCGCGCTCAGCCTGGAGACCAAGCGCATCCAGTTCACCCCCGACCTGATGCCCGGCGACGTCACCGGCTCGCTCGTCTACGACGCCCGCACCGCCGAGTTCTCCTTCCAGCCCGGCCCGGTCTTCACCAACCTCCTGCTGGCCGACGAGATCAACCGCACCCCGCCCAAGACCCAGGCCGCCCTGCTGGAGGCCATGGAGGAGCGCCAGGTCACCGTCGACGGCGAACCGCGCGCGCTGCCCGTCCCGTTCCTCGTCGCCGCGACGCAGAACCCGGTCGAGTACGAGGGCACCTACCCGCTGCCCGAGGCCCAGCTCGACCGCTTCCTGCTCAAGCTGATCCTGCCGCTGCCCGACCGCGACCAGGAGTTCCAGGTCCTCTTCCGGCACGCCGCCGGCTTCGACCCGCGTGACCTCGCCGCCGCCGGCGTCCGCCCGGTCGCCGGGCCCGAGCACCTCGCCGCCGCCCGCGAGCAGATCGCGAAGCTGACCGTCTCCCCCGAGGTCCTCGCGTACATCGTCGACCTCTGCCGGGCCACCCGACAGTCCCCGTCCCTGTCCATCGGCGTCTCCCCCCGCGGTGCCACCGCCCTGCTCGCCGCCTCCCGGGCCTGGGCCTGGCTGGCCGGACGCGACTACGTCACCCCGGACGACGTCAAGGCGCTCGCCCTGCCCACCCTGCGGCACCGCGTCGCGCTGCGCGCCGAGGCCGAGATGGAGGGCGTCACCGCCGACTCCGTCATCCAGGCCGTCCTGGCCCAGACGCCCGCCCCCCGCTAGGGACGCACCCCAGCCCCACCCCGCCCGCACCGGGTACCCGAAGGAGCGCACCGCATGGCCCTCACCGGGCGAACCGCCCTGCTCGCCGCCGTCGGCGCGCTCGTCGTGGGCCTGCTGCTGCCGTCCTGGACCGGGATCGGCGTCGTCACCGGCGCCGTCCTGCTCGCCGTCGTCGCCGACCTGGTGCTCGCCGCCCCCGTCCGCAGCCTCCGGCTCGGCCGCGGCGGCACCACCACGGTCCGCCTCGGCGAGCCGGCACCCGTCGAACTGACCGTCACCAACCCCTCCGGCCGGCCCCTCCGGGCCCGGATCCGCGACGCCTGGGCCCCGTCGGCCTGGCGCCCCGGCACCGCCGGCCCCGGCTCCCGGCACACCCTGACCGTCCCCGCCGGCGAACGGCGCCGCGCCACCACCGTCCTCGTACCCACCCGCCGCGGCGACCACCACGCCCACCGGGTGACGATCCGTTCCCTCGGTCCGCTCGGCCTGGCCGGCCGTCAGGGCTCGCACCTCGCCCCCTGGACGGTCCGCGCGCTGCCGCCCTTCGCCAGCCGCAAGCACCTGCCCTCCCGGCTCGCCCGCCTGCGCGAACTCGACGGCCGCACCTCGGTGCTGACCCGCGGCCAGGGCACCGAGTTCGACTCCCTGCGCGAGTACCTGCCGGGCGACGACGTCCGCTCCATCGACTGGCGCGCCAGCGCCCGTCGCCACACCGTCGCCGTCCGCACCTGGCGCCCCGAGCGCGACCGCCACATCCTGGTCGTCCTCGACACCGGCCGCACCTCCGCCGGCCGCGTCGGCGACGCCCCCCGCCTGGACGCCTCGCTCGACGCCGCCCTCCTGCTCACGGCACTCGCCACGCGCGCCGGCGACCGCGTCGACCTGCTCGCCCACGACCTCCGCCCGCGCGTCACCGTCGCCGGACGCTCCCCCAACGAGGTCCTGCCGGCGTTCACCAACGCCATGGCGTACCTGGAACCCGCTCTCTACGAGACCGACGTGCGGTCGCTGGTCGCCACCGCCCTGCGGATGGCGCCGCACCGCTCGCTGATCGTCCTGCTCACCGGCCTCGACGCCGGCCCCATCGAAGAGGGCCTCCTCCCGCTGCTCCCGCAGCTCGTGAAGCGCCACGAGGTGGTGCTCGCGTCGGTCGCCGACCCCCGGCTCGACGAACTCGCCGCCGGACGCGGCACCGTGGAGGCCGTCTACGGGGCCGCCGCCGCGGAACGGACCCGCGCCGACCGCCGCCGCACCGCCGACCGCCTCGGCCGGCAGGGCGTCACCGTCCTCGACGCCCTGCCGAACAAGATCGCCCCGGCCCTCGCCGACACCTACCTCGCTCTCAAGGCCGCCGGCCGGCTCTGAGGCCACTGCCGACGTCCGCGTCGGTGAAAACCGGGGGGGACCCCGGCCGCATAGAGTCGGGCGGTGCCCGAGCTGAAACGGCTGAACGCCGAACACTCCCGCGCCGTCCTGGCCTTCGAGCTGGCGAACCGCGCCTACTTCGCAGCCTCGATCACCGACCGCGGTGACGACTACTTCCATCACTTCACCGCCCGCTACAGCGCTCTGCTGGCGGAGCAGGAAGCCGGCCTCTGCGCGTTCCACGTGCTCCTCGCCGAGGACGGCTCGGTCCTCGGCCGGTTCAACCTGGTCGACATCGAGCAGGAGGAGCACTCGGCGGAGCTCGGCTACCGGGTCGCCCGGCACGCCGCCGGCCACGGCCTGGCGACGGCCACCGTGCTGGAGCTGTGCCGACTGGCCGCGTCCCAGTACGGGCTGCGGACCCTGCGGGCGGCGACCTCCCACGAGAACACCGCGTCGCGGAAGGTCCTGACGAAAGCCGGATTCATCCCCGTCGGACCGGCCGGCCCGGCGGACCTGGGCGGAAAGACGGGCACCTGGTACCAGCGCGGCATCGTCCAGCAGTAGAAAGGACGTGCCCGGATATGCGAGAAGCCCCTGATCCGAAGGGATCAGGGGCTTCTCGTGAATGATTGTTCGGCGGCGTCCTACTCTCCCACAGGGTCCCCCCTGCAGTACCATCGGCGCTGTGAGGCTTAGCTTCCGGGTTCGGAATGTAACCGGG
>NZ_JAQYXB010000620.1:0-6253 GCF_036322405.1 Streptomyces sp. SP17BM10
CCAGGACCCGTACACCTCGCTGAACCCGCGCATGACGGTCGGCGACATCATCGGGGAGCCGTTCGAGATCCACCCCGAGGTGGCTCCGAAGGGCGACCGCCGCAAGGCCGTCCAGGACCTCCTGGACGTCGTCGGGCTCAATCCGGAGTACATCAACCGGTATCCGCACCAGTTCTCCGGTGGCCAGCGCCAACGCATCGGCATCGCCAGGGGGTTGGCGCTCAAGCCGGAGATCATCATCTGTGACGAGCCGGTCTCCGCCCTGGACGTGTCGGTGCAGGCGCAGGTGATCAACCTGCTGGAGCAGCTGCAGGGCGAGTTCAACCTCTCGTACATGTTCATCGCGCACGACCTCTCGATCGTCCGGCACATCTCCGACCGCGTCGGCGTGATGTACCTCGGGCGGATGGTCGAGATCGGCAGCGACGCGGAGATCTACGACCACGCCACCCACCCGTACACTCAGGCGCTGCTCTCCGCGGTGCCCGTACCGGACCCGACGGCGCGCGAGTCCCGGGACCGGATCGTCCTCACCGGGGACGTGCCCTCGCCGGCCAACCCTCCGTCGGGCTGCCGCTTCCGCACCCGCTGCTGGAAGGCGCAGGAGCGGTGCGCGGTGGAGGTGCCGCTGCTCGCGGCGCCGTCGTGGCTCGAAGGGGCGGCCCGGCACGAGTCGGCGTGTCACTTCGCGGCGGAGCGCGAGATCGGGTAGAGCGCGGCGGAGCGCGAGATCAGGTAGAGCGCGGCGGCGCGAGATCGGGTAACAATTCGGTCGACGCCGCGGCCGGCGGCGCACACCAAGGGCGCGTCCTCGATTCGAGGGCGCGCCCTGCGTTGTGCTGGGCAAACGCCGGAAAAAGATCGATTACTCCTCGTAAACGCGCGAATACCGGAGATGGCCGTCCGTCTTCCGGGGTTCGGAGCGGGTAGCTCCGGATGCGATATGAGGGAATTTGGCGAACATTGTCCGGGGCGGGTCCGGCGCGTAATTGAAAAGATATGTGACGCGGATTCCGAAAGCCGGTCGGCTGATCGATAGTTGCTTTTGCGCGTATCAGTGGTCACCTCGCCAACTGTGCGGATCGGTCGGCCCTGAGATGTCGGACTCCGTCACGCCCGGCACACCGAGTGGCGGGGCCGCCGTTCGTTCGCAAGCCCCCAAAACGAGGAGCAGTTGAATGAGGCTCACCAAGACGATGCGCCTGACCGCGCTGGCCGCCTGTGCGGCGCTCGCGGTGTCCGCGTGCAGCACCGGCAGCGACAAGAAGCCCCAGACCGGCAAGACCGGTGGGTCGATCAGTGTCCAGCTGGGTGAGCCGCAGAACGGCCTGGTCCCGCAGAACACCGCGGAGTCCGAGGGCAACCAGGTCGAGTACGCGCTCTTCACCGGCCTCGTCGACTACGACCCCAAGACCAACGCGCCGAAGCTCGCCATGGCCGAGTCGATCGACTCCCCGGACTCCACCGTCTGGACGATCAAGCTCAAGGACGGCTACACCTTCCACAACGGCGAGAAGGTCACCGCGCAGTCCTTCGTGGACGCCTGGAACTGGGGCGCCGACCAGGGCAACGCCGCGCAGGGCCTGCCGTTCTACGACAAGATCCTCGGCTCCGACGAGCTCGCCCCGGGCAAGGACAAGAAGCCCACCGCCACGGCGCTCAAGGGTCTCAAGGTCGTCGACGACAAGACCTTCACCGTCACCCTCAAGGCGCCGTTCTCGCAGTTCAAGACGATGCTCGGGTACACCGCCTTCTACCCGCTCCCGAAGGCGTTCTTCACCGATCCGAAGGCCTTCGGCGACAACCCGATCGGCAACGGCCCCTTCCAGATGGACGGCCCGTGGCAGCACAACCAGCAGATCAAGATCAAGCGCTACGACAACTACCCGGGCAAAAAGGCCAAGCTGGATTCGGTCACCTTCAAGATTTACGACAAGCTGGAAACCGCGTACAACGACCTCCGCGCGGACAACATCCAGATCACCAACAAGCTGCCGATCTCGGCGATGGCGACGGTGGCCCAGGAGTTCGGTGACCGCTACATCTACCAGCCGGAATCCGGTGTCGGCTACATCGGGTTCCCGATCGCGACCAACCCGGCGTTCGCCAACCCCGACCTGCGCAAGTCGATCTCGATGGCGATCGACCGCGAGGCCATCACCAAGACGATCTTCTCCGGCACCCGCAAGCCGGCCGACGACTTCGTCAGCCCGATCATCCCGGGCTACCGCCAGGGCGCCTGCGGCGACGCCTGCAAGTACGACCCGGCGAAGGCGAAGGCGCTCTACACCCAGGCCGGCGGACTGCCCGGCAACAAGCTGGAGATCGGCTACAACGCGGACGGCGGCCACAAGGAGTGGATCGAGGCCGTCGGCAACCAGCTGAAGAACAACCTCGGGATTGACGTCACCTTCAAGCCGTTCGAGAAGTTCGGCAAGATCCTCGACGCGCTGGGCGCCAAGCAGTACTCGGGCGCGTTCCGCATGGCCTGGTCGATGGACTACCCGTCGATCGAGGACTACCTGCGCCCGATCTTCTCGAAGATCGCCATCGACAACGGCTCCAACTACGGCGGCTACGTCAACGAGGACTTCGAGGCGCTGCTCGCCAAGGCCGACCAGGCGAAGACCGACGACGAGGGCCTGAAGCTGTACCAGCAGGCCGACGACATCCTGCTCAAGGAGCTGCCGTACATCCCGGTGTACACCTACATGAGCTCCGGGGCCTACACCAAGACCGTCAAGAACGTGATCATCGACCCCCAGAACCGGATCGACCTGCCGTCCGTCGAACTCGCCTGACCTGACTCCCCCTGACCGGTGCGTCCCGCAGGGCGGCGCGGGCAACCCCCGTGCCGCCCGCCGGTGACGCGCCCCAACCACGAGGAGGCCGCCGCATGGGCCGCTATGTGGTCCGTCGGGTCATCCAGGCCATACCTGTGATCCTCGGCGCGACGTTCCTGATCTACGCACTGGTCTTCCTGCTGCCCGGTGACCCCATCCAGGCGCTGGCCGGTGAGAAGCGCGCGGACCCGACGGTCGTCGCGATGCTGCACGACCGGTACCACCTGGACGATCCGTTCTTCCTCCAGTACTGGCACTACCTGGTCGGCCTGTTCCAGGGCGACTTCGGCGAGGACTACCGCGGCCACGCGGTCGTCGACGTGATGACGCGGGCCTTCCCGTACACCATCAACCTGGCGGTGACCGCGCTGGTCATCGAGATGGCGGTGGGCGTGGTCGCCGGTGTGGTCGCCGCCCTGCGGCGCGGCCGGTTCATCGACAACCTGGTGCTGATCTCGACCCTGATGGTCATCTCGATCCCGACCTTCGTGATCGGCTTCGTGCTCCAGCTGCTCCTCGGGGTGAAGCTGCACAACGACTACGGCATCGACTTCTTCCCGGTCTCGTTCAACGAGGACGACGGCTTCCGCGCGTACCTCCTGCCGGCCTTCGTGCTCGCCTCCACCTCGCTCGCGTACATCGCCCGACTCACCCGGACCAGCCTGACCGAGGTGATGCGGGCCGACTACGTCCGCACGGCGGTGGCCAAGGGCCTGAGCCCGCTGCGCGTCGTGGTGCGGCACGGGCTGCGCAACGCGCTGATCCCGATCGTCACCTTCCTCGGCATGGACCTGGGGTCGCTGATGGGCGGCGCGGTGATCACCGAGGGCATCTTCAACATCCCCGGGATCGGGCACCAGCTGTTCCAGTCCGTGTACCTGCGCGAACGCACCATCGTGGTGGGCGTCGTGAGCGCCCTCGTCATGGTGTACCTCTTCACCAACCTGGTGGTCGACCTGCTCTACGCCGTTCTTGACCCGAGGATCCGCTATGAGTGAGCCGACGAACGCGCTGGACACGACGGCCCCGGTGCCCAAGGCGGCGGCCGCCACGGGCGACAAGGAGCGGGTGGCCAGCCTCTGGACCGACGCCTGGTACGACCTGCGGCGCAACCCGCTCTTCATCATCGGCGGGCTGCTGGTGCTCCTCATGGTGGCGATGGCCGTCGCCCCGCAGCTGTTCACCGACAAGGACCCGAACTCGGCCGGGTTCTGCGAGCTCTCGTCCTCGCTGCAACGCCCGTCCGCGGACCACTGGTTCGGCTTCGACGTCCAGGGCTGCGACGTCTACACCCGGACGATCTGGGGCGCCCGCAACTCGATCATCGTCGGCATCCTGACCACCTCGCTGGTGGTCCTGGTCGGCGGCACGCTCGGGCTGCTGGCCGGCTGGATGGCCGGGTTCTGGGACAGCCTCCTCTCGCGCGTGACGGAGATCTTCTTCGCGATCCCGCTGCTGCTCGGCGGCATGCTCATCATGTCGACCTGGCAGAAGGGCAACGCCTGGACGGTCTCGGCGGTGATGGCGGTGCTCGGCTGGCCGCAGATCTACCGGCTGATGCGCTCGGCGGTGATCTCCAACAAGCACAACGACTACGTGGTCGCCGCCCGCGCGCTCGGAGCCGGCACGGGACGGATCGTCACCCGGCACATCCTGCCGAACGCGGTGGCGCCGGTCATCGTCGTCTCCACCATCAACCTCGGTGTGTTCATCGGCGCCGAGGCCGCGCTGTCGTACCTGGGCATCGGCATCCAGTCCCCGGCGATCTCCTGGGGCCTGATGATCAGCGACGCCCAGTCCCGTTTCCTGAACGCCCCGCACGTGCTGCTCTTCCCGGCCGTCGTGCTGAGCATCACCGTGCTGGCGTTCATCATGCTCGGCGACGCGGTGCGCGACGCCCTCGACCCCAAGCTGCGCTGAGGAGGGCCGCGGACCATGACTGACACGACGAAGCCGTCCGGCACGAGGGACGGCGGGGCGCGCGCGGGCGCGATCGAGGTGACCGGCCCGCGCCGGGAGAACCTGGTGCCGGGCACGCCACTGCTCGAAGTCGACGACCTGCACGTCGAGTTCGTCACCCGGGACGGCGTCGCCAAGGCCGTCAACGGCGTCAGCTACGCGGTCTCGGCCGGGGAGACGCTGGCGGTGCTCGGCGAGTCCGGGTCGGGCAAGTCGGTGACGGCGCAGGCGATCATGGGGATCCTGGACATGCCGCCGGGGCGGATCACAGCCGGCAAGGTGCTGTTCCGGGGCCAGGACCTGCTGACGATGAGCCCCAGGGCCAGGCGCGCGGTGCGCGGCCGGAAGATCGCGATGATCTTCCAGGACGCGCTGTCCTCGCTCAACCCGGTGCTCAGCGTGGGCTACCAGCTCGGCGAGATGTTCCGGGTGCACCAGGGCGCCTCGCGCAAGGAGGCGAAGGAGCGCTCGGTCGAGCTGATGGAGCGGGTGCGCATCCCGGCGGCGGCACAGCGAGTGAACGACTTCCCGCACCAGTTCTCCGGCGGCATGCGCCAGCGCATCATGATCGCCATGGCGCTCTCGATGGAGCCCGACCTGATCATCGCGGACGAGCCCACGACCGCGCTGGACGTGACCGTGCAGGCCCAGGTGATGGACCTGCTGGCCGAGTTGCAGTCCGAGTTCCACATGGGGCTGATCCTGATCACCCACGACCTCGGCGTGGTGGCCGACGTCGCGGACAAGATCGCCGTCATGTACGCGGGCCGGATCGTCGAGACGGCGCCCGTGCACGAGCTGTACGCGCGCCCGGCCCACCCGTACACCCGTGGCCTGCTCAACTCGATTCCCCGGCTGGACCAGAAGGGGCAGAACCTCTACGCCATCCAGGGCCTGCCGCCGAACCTCCTGCACATCCCGACCGGCTGCGCGTTCAACCCGCGCTGCGACCGGGCGCAGGCCGTCTGCCGGTCCGAACCGCCGCCGCTCGTACCGGTGCTGGACGCGGAGGGCAGGGACCTGCCGGGCCGGCACAGCGCCTGCCACTTCTGGAAGGAGACCCTCCGTGGCTGAGCCGATCCTGGAGGTCCGGGACCTGGTCAAGCACTACCCGCTGACCCAGGGCGTCCTCTTCAAGCGGCAGGTCGGCGCGGTCAAGGCCGTCGACGGCATCTCCTTCGACCTGGTCACGGGGGAGACGCTGGGCATCGTGGGCGAGTCCGGCTGCGGGAAGTCCACGCTGGCCAAGGTGCTGATGAGCCTGGAGCGGGCGACGGCGGGCCGGGTCCGGTACAAGGGTCAGGACATCACCCGGCTGTCGGGGTCGGCGCTGAAGGCCGTGCGGCGGAACATCCAGATGGTGTTCCAGGACCCGTACACCTCGCTGAACCCGCGCATGACGGTCGGCGACATCATCGGGGAGCCGTTCGAGATCCACCCCGAGGTGGCTC
>NZ_JAQYXB010000621.1:0-7484 GCF_036322405.1 Streptomyces sp. SP17BM10
CAGACGATCGAGGCCGGGGATGTCAACATATCTGGCGTTGACTTTTGGCACGCTGTTGAGTTCTCAAGGAACGGACGCTTCCTTCGAGCCGCCTTCCAGCGGGCCCTCCGGGCGCTTCGTTCTTTCGTGTTTCCAGCTTACCAGATGATTTCCGCTCCGTTTCCGGGCTTCGCCATCCGACTCACTGTCGTCTTGACCGGAGCTTTACGCCCCGTCCGACGTCCTGAACTGTAGCCGATCCCCGCTCCGTAAAGCGAATCCGACCGAAGTCCGGACACAATCCCGATAAACACACATGCCAAATGCGCACCGAGCCGCGACAGGACGCGACCCAGCCCGGACCGGGACGTGGTGTTTCAGGGGATTGGCCGCTCCGGGACCGTCCACACTGACGCGTGTCCGATACTCCCTGCCGAGCGACTAGGAGACAGTACTCCTACTCCGCGTCGGACACAAGAAGACCAGCTCACGGCCGGTCCGACCGCCTGCCCTGGAGCGACGAGGCCGGGGTGCCGGCCCGCTGCCCGGGGCCCTGCCGACCAGTCCGGTTCCGGCCGCGCCCGGTCCTCTCACTTATTCGCAGCACCCAACCGGTTAGCACGCCTAGGATCGCCCCGACCTACCGGGTCTACCGGAACACGAGGTCGCGTTTATCGGGGGGACATCATGGGTGCCGTCGTGGGTGGAGTCGTCGCCGTACTGGTGATGGCGCTGGTGTGGTCGGTGGTCCGGACGTACAACCGGCTGGTCCGGCTGCGGAACCAGACGCAGGCGTCCTGGGCGCAGATCGACGTCCAGTTGAAGCGTCGGCACGAGCTGATCCCGAACCTGGTCGAGGGCGCCCGTGGGTACGCGGCGCACGAACGGGCCACGCTGGAGGCCGTCGTCACCGCCCGCGGGGCGGCGGCGGACGCCGCTCTCGGGGTCGCCGGCAAGGCCGCCGCCGAGGACGTGCTGACCGCCTCGCTCGGCAAGCTGATCGCCCTGGGCGAGAGCTACCCGCAGCTGAAGGCCGACCGCCACTTCGCCGCGCTGCAGGCCGAGTTGGCCACCGCGGAGGACAAGATCGCCTACGCGCGGCAGTTCTACAACAGCGCCGTCCAGAGCTACCACACCGCGCTGGAGAGCTTCCCGGGCAACGTCGTCTCGGGCATCGGCGGCGCACACGCGCACCGGGAGTACTTCGAGGCCGGGGCCGCCGCCCAGGAGGCGCCCCGGGTGACCTTCGCATGAGCACGGGCCTCGAGGACCAGTTCTACTGGTCCGCCGCCGGCCTGTTCGTGCTCTGGCTCGTCGTCTTCGGGCTCGCACTCGTGGCCACCCGAAACGGCGTCGTGCACGCGGCCCCCGCCACCCAGGAGCTCGGCCCCGAACCGGAGCGGCCGGCCGTCGTCGCCCTGCTGGCCAACCGGTGGCGCTCCGTCGACCACGCCGCGGCCGCCACCCTGCTCGACCTCGCGGCGCGCGGCCTCGTCGAGGTGCGCCAGCCCTCAGACGACCCGACGCAGAGCACGGTGCACCTCACCGGCAGGGACGCCGACGACCTGACGCCGTACGAACGGCGTGTCCTCGCCCGGATCACCGAGCAGGCGGGCACGTCCGGCGCCCCGATCGGGGCGATCGCCTTCCGCGCGCAGGAGCGCGCGAGCACGTGGAACGCCGCGCTACGCAAGGAGATCGTCGCCGAGGCCCGGCGGCGCGGGCTCTCCCGATCCCGGTTCGCGCCGCTGCTGTCCGGTGCGCTGGCCGTCTCCGCCTTCGGCCCCGGGGTGCTGCTCGGGCTGGGCGGGCTCACCGGCGGGCACAACATCCGCGCTGCGATCGTCGTCGGGGTCCTCCCCTCGATCCCGCTCATGTACCTGCTGACCAGGGCGATCGGCGAGCGCGCGACGCGGTTCGGCCTGGAACGGGCCGGTCACTGGGCCGGCGTCCAGGCCTGGCTGCGGGCGCACGAGGACTTCGCCCCGCTGCCGCCCGCCTCCGTCGCCGTGTGGGACCGCTACCTCGCGTACGGCGCGGCGCTCGGCGTGACCACCCGGAGCACCCGGCTGCTCGGCTTCGACGCGGGCGACAAGCGCCGGGTCTGGTCCTCCTACGGGGGCGCCTGGCGTCCGGTCCGGATCCGCTACCCCCGCCTTCGCCCCGGCTTCGGGGCCACCCCGGCCCAGCTGCTGCGACTGGCGGGCGCCGCAGCCGTGGTGGCCGTCGGCCTGGCCGTGTTCGTGGCACTGCGCCGACCGGACTGGGCGGTCACGTCCGGCCCCGACCCGAGCCACTCGCTGCGCCGACCGGGCCTGCTGCTGACCCTCGGCTGGGTCGGCATCGGGCTTCTGGCGATCGCGGCGGCCGGCCGCTTCAGCCGCTGGACGCTCTTCGTTGCGTTCCTCGCGACGATGCCCGGCAACTACGCGAGCGGCCACGGCTGGCTGACCCACGGCATGGACGCCCCCGGTCCCCTGCCGGGCGAGACCGCCGCGATCGCCTGCTCCGGCGCGGTCGCCGCCTACTACCTGGTCCTCGCCGCCCTGGAACGGCGCACCCCGCACACCGTCACCGGCGAGGTCCTGCGCCTGGAGCCGCGCAAGCGCGAGAAGGCGCCGCGCTTCCTGGCGGTGGACACGGGCGACTCGGACCGCACCGTCGCCTGGGCCCTGCCCGCCGGGGCGCCGGAGCTCCCGCCCGGGAGCGTGGTCCGCCTGGCGGTGTCACCGGGCACCCGGGCGGTCAGGTCGGCGGAACTCGCCACGGCCTGACCGGCGATCACGGCGAGGCCTGATCGGCGAACAGCCCCAGCGCGGCGCGGTCCTGCCGGTCCAGCTCGGACTGCCCGGGGCGCGGGGGTCCCGGCAGCTCGCCGATCTCGGCGCCCTCGTACGTGAGCGGGAAAGCGTTCGTACACCGGGACCTCGCCCCCGTACACAGGGTCTTGCCCCTGTGTACGGGCGCGTCGCCCTCGGGCGGCTCGGCCACCCTGCTCCGGGCCGGCCGGGACCGACTCCGAGGGGACCGCCGGGAGCCACCCGGCCCCCTACCGCCTCGGGCCCGCCACCGCGTACAGCGCCGTGCCGAGTGTCAGCAGGGCCAGCGCTGTCGCGGTGGACGTCTCGGTGCCGGGGGGAAATGTCATCCAGTGGAGCACCTCTCCCGTGGTACCGCCCGGTGACGGGGCGAGGAGGGTGAAGGCGAGCCAGCCCGTCGGGAGAGTCCAGGCGAAGTGGGCTCCACACAGCACCGCACCCAGCGCGGCCAGCCCTGCCAAGCCCGCCGCGGCTCGAATGACCACCTCGGCGGGGGCCAATTGTGTTCCCGCCGCCTGGACGGCCAGCAGGGCCACGCCGGCCAGCAGGCCGATGAGCAGGACGTGGACCGCCCGTCGGGGTGCCCAGCGGATCGCGGCCGTCCGTTCCAAGGCCTCGTCCCGCCCTCCGAGTCCGACGGAGGCGGCGGCCACGTTCGCGGTCAGGACGAGGACCGCGAGGCCCGCGTCCGCGCGCCCCGGGCCGTCGAGGGCCCAGAGCGCCGCCATGACGACCGCGATCGCCGCGGCCGAGGCGGGCACCCGACGCGAACGGGCGTACAGCGTCAGCCACCTCATCGCGCCGCCTCCCCCGCCAGCACCGGGAGGTGGTTGTAGCCCGAGCAGGAGAGGGCCGCGGCGCGCAGTTCCACGATCCTGGCCTGCTGCTCGGCCGGCGGCAGCGCCGTCAGCTTCTGCCAGGCGTCGTCGGCGTCTGCCCAGGTCTTGAGCGCGTAAGCCTCGGTGCCCCTGGCCTCCAGCGGCTGGAGCCGGGCGTCGTGGAGGGCCCAGCTCACGGCCACGCTCTGGGCGGCGACGGCGCCGCGGCCCCCGCCCTCCCGGTCGTTGTCCCCGTGGCAGTTCGGTGCCAGGCCCTTGCCGATCAGCACACGGGCCAGCTGCTCCCCCGTCGCCTCGCGCAACAGCCGTTCGTCGAAGTCCACCAGCACCACGCCGGCGGAGAGTTGGCGATCATCGCCGAGCGCGTACAGCGTCGTGTCCTCCCGCACCTGGGTCGGCGCCGTGTCGCCGAGGACGTCGTGCAGCACGCGCAGCGCCTCCCCGCCGCGCAGCGAGAGCTCGGGCAGGCGGTCGCGGTTGGCCTGCGTCACGCACACCGGCCCGTCGCAGACGAGCGCGGCGGCGGTCCTGTCCACGACGTACGTGTCGCGGGCCTCGGCCGGCAGGACCGCCAGGGCCAGGGCCGCGCCGGTCAGGACGGGGACCACCGCGAGCAGCCGGCTCCGGCGGGTCCCGGCGACCAGCAGGGCAAACCCGCTGCCCAGCAGCCCGAGCAGCCAGAGCGTCTGGCCGAGGTGCACGGAGCCCGACAGGGTCAGCAGCATCTGCCGCGGCTCCACCGTCAACGGGGAGAACAGGGCGAGCCGGTTCATCGAGCCGCCCGAGGGCAGCGCCCCGTCGCCGTTCTGCCGCAGCAGGAGGCTCGCCAGCATCAGGACCGTCACCACCAGGGCGGGCGGCGTGAGCACGGACGGCAGCGCCCGGGCCACCCCCATGCCGAACACGGCCCCCGCGACGAGCGCCAGCGCCGCCACGAGCGAGATCGGCAGCCAGCCGAGCGACGTGTACGTGGTCCGGCCGAGGGCCACCTGGACCCCGCCCACGACGACCAGGAGACCGAAGCCGCCCGCCAGCACCAGAGCCATCGCGCCCGCCGGCACGGCCGCGCGGCGCCAGGCCGGACGCGGCGTGGTGCTCAACAGCTCACCCATCCGCGAGCGGGAGTCGCGCAGCCCGTACGCCGCGCCCAGGCCCACCACGAGTGGCCACCAGAAGCCGAGCAGGTAGCGCGTCCACATGGCCATGGAGGTCCACTGGGCCGTCCACCCCGCGTTGCCGCGCCACCAGATGCCGTCGATCAGGAAGAAGACCGCCAGGCTGCCCACCAGCACGACAGCGCCGGCCCACGGCGCGATCGAGCGCTTCAGCTCGGTCCGCAACACCCGCGCGCTCACCACGTACCCCCGGGCTGACCGGAGTTGCTCAGCAGCGCCGAGTACCCTCGCTCCAGCGGACTGTCGCCCGGGTACTCGGGGCCGCCCGCCGCGGCCAAGGCCTCCGGCGTGCCCTGGAAGACCAGGCGGCCGTCGGCGAACAGCACCACGTCGGAGCAGGCCGCCGCGACGTCCTCGACCAGGTGGGTCGAGACGATCACGCAGGCCTCGCGCCCCAGTTCCTGCAGCAGCTCGCGCAGCCGCAGCCGCTGCGCCGGGTCCAGGCCGACCGTCGGCTCGTCCAGCAGCAGCACCGCCGGGTCGTTGACGATGGCCTGGGCGATGCCGGCCCGCCGCACCATGCCCCCGGACAGCGTCTTCATCCGGTGGTCGGCCCGGTCCGCGAGACCGACCCGTTCCACGGCCCGCTGGACGGCACCCGGGATGTCCGCCTTCGGCACCTCCTTCAGCCAGGCCATGTACTCGACGAACTCGCGCACCGTGAAGCGCTTGTAGTAGCCGAACTCCTGGGGCAGGTAGCCGATCCGGCGCCGAAGGGCGCGGTGGTCGCCCAGCGCGCTCACCGGGCTGCCGAGCAGTTCGAGCGAGCCTGCGGCGGGGCGGAGCACGGTGGCCAGCGCACGGATCAGGGTGGTCTTCCCGGCGCCGTTGGGCCCCAGGAGGCCGTGGGTGCCGGTGCCCAGGTCGAGGTCCAGCCCGTCGACCGCGAGCTTCCGCCGTCCGGCGCGCACGCTCAGGCCGGTGGCCCGGACCTCCCAGGCGTAGGTCTTCGGCGCGGTGTCGACCGCGCTCGTCACAGGTGTCATGGATGGTCCCTTCCGGGGGTCATCGGTGGGAAGTTCGAGACCGACGAGGGCTTCAGAGAGCCGAGTAGAGGTTCCGGCGGACGATCACGGCGAGGGCGCCGAGCGCGAGCACCACTCCCCACAGGGGCAGGACGTCCGTGTCCAGGACGACGGGAACGCGCCGGGTGAACCAGGCGGGTGCCACGACGGCGACGCCCCACAGAGCGGCCAGGCCGGCGGCCGCACGGGTCACCCCGACGACGCTGCCCAGCGCCAGGGCGGCGGAGGTGAAGGCCAGCGAGGGCAGCAACCACTGCGCGGCCGTCATCGCCCCGGTCAGCCAGCCCTCCACCAGCAACCCGGGCACCACGACGCCGAGCACCGCCGCGGTGCGGCGAAGGAGCAGGGGCAGTCCGGCGCGGGCCGTCGACGCCGTCAGCTCGTGCGCCGGGTCCAGACCGCGCGACCACGCCGCGGCCACACCGCACAGGGGCAGCACGGGCGCGAGCAGCAGTGCGAGGGACGGGCTGCCGAGGACCGCCGACGGCGTGGCCTCGTCCAGCAGCAGAGCGACCAGCGTGACGGCGGCGGTCATCGCCAGCCAGGGAGCCATGACCGGCGTCAGCCAGGCCGTCACCCATCGGGGCCGACGTCGCCGGGTAGGTGCGCGAACGACGGCTGCGGCCAACTGCGGTTCCAGACCGGCTCGGACGGAGTCGACGAGCGCCGCGATGCCGGGCGCCTCGACGGGGACCACGGCCGCCAGGCGACCACGGCACGGCGCACACGTCTCCAGATGGGACTCCAGCGCCCACAACGTGTCGGCGGGCAGTTCGACATCACCGCGCGCGTAGTCGGCGATCAGCCTCGGCGCCGCGTGTCCCGTGCTCCTGTCGGCGCTCATGCCAGTTCCTCCCGCATCGCGATCCGGGCCCGGCGGGCACGCGTCTTGACGGTCCCTTCGGGCAGCCTGAGCAGCACGGCCGTCTCCCGGACGGACAGCCCGTCGAGCACCATGGCCTGCAGCACCTGTCGCAGCTCCGGCGCCAGCCGCCGCAGCGCATCGCCGACGTCGCCGCCGACCGTCCCGCCGAGCGCCTCCTCCTCCGCCGCGGGCGCCATCGCCAACTCGGCGGCGGCGACGGGCGGTTCGGCGTGGTGAGCCCGACGCCGGAAGGCGTCGACCAGCCGGCGCGCCGCGATCGTCCACAGCCACCCGACGGCCGTCCCGCCCACCGCGCTCCCGGCGAACGCGTCGGCCGCGCGCCACACCGCCAGGAACGTCTCCTGCATGACCTCGGCAACGATCTGCTCGTCCGAGCAGCGACGGCGCAACCGCACCGCCAACCACGGCGACGTACGGCGGTACAGCTCCTCGAACGCCCCGCGGTCGCCCCTGGCCACCAGCCGGAGGAGTCGCTCCTCGTCCAGCTCGTCCAGTGCTCTCCTGCGTGATCTCACACCAGCCAGACGCCCGATGCGGCGTGCAGGTTCTTGATCCGGCGTGACCTGCGTCACAGGCGGCAGCGCTGATCCGGCTTCGTCGGCTTCGTTCGAGAAAACGTGCCCGGGAATGCGAGAAGCCCCTGATCCGAAGGGATCAGGGGCTTCTCGTGAATGATTGTTCGGCGGCGTCCTACTCTCCCACAGGGTCCCCCCTGCAGTACCATCGGCGCTGTGAGGCTTAGCTTCCGGGTTCGGAATGTA
>NZ_JAQYXB010000622.1:0-2395 GCF_036322405.1 Streptomyces sp. SP17BM10
GACGGCGGCCGCGGTGGCGGCGCGTCTCGAGACGGACCTGCCCTGCCGGGTCCACCCGCAGAACGCGGCCTACCTGATCTACACCTCCGGCTCCACCGGCACCCCCAAGGCCGTCCAGGTCCCGCACGCCGGCCTCGCCAACCTCGCCCGGCACCTCGACCGCTCGGTCCTGGCCGACCACCTGGCCGCGACCGGCCGCTCCCGGGCCCGCGTCGCGAGCACGTCGTCGTCCGCCTTCGACGCGAGCTGGCAGGCGCTGAGCGCGCTGTTCCTCGGCCACGAGCTGTACGTGCTGGACGACGACACCCGCCGCGACGGCGAGGCCGCCGTGGCCGACCTGCGCCGCGCCGGCGTCGACCTGCTGGACACCACGCCCGCGTACGCGGCGGAGCTGATCGAGGAGGGGCTGCTCCGGCCGGACCCGGCCGACGGGGCGCCTGCCGTGCGGACGCTGCTCCTGGGCGGCGAGGCGCTCCCGGCGCCGCTGTGGGAGCGGCTGCGCGCGACGCCCGGCCTGGTCGCCCACAACGCGTACGGGCCGGCCGAGTGCACCGTCGACACGGTGATGGCGCCGCTGGCGGCGGCCGGGTCGCCGGTCCTGGGCCGGGTGACGACGAACACGCGGGCCTATGTGCTGGACGCGGGGCTGCGGCCGGTGCCAGTGGGGGTGGCGGGCGAGCTGTTCCTGTCCGGGGCGCAGGTGGCGCGTGGCTACCTCGGGCGTCCCGGGCTGACGGCGTCGCGCTTCCTGCCGGATCCGTTCGGCGCCGCAGGGGAGCGGATGTACCGCACCGGGGACGTGGTGCGGTGGCTGTCGGACGGCCAACTCGCCTTCGTGGGGCGGGCGGACGACCAGGTGAAGGTGCGCGGCTTCCGGATCGAGCTCGGTGAGGTGTCGGCCGCCCTGGAGCGCTGCGCGGGCGTCTCGGCCGCCGTGGCCGTGGTGCGGGAGGACCGCCCGGGGGACCGCCGGCTCGTCGGGTATGTCGTCCCGGCGGCCGGCGCGGGGCTGGACGCCGCGGCCGTGCGCGGAGAGGTGGCGTCGGTGCTGCCGGAGTACGCGGTGCCGTCGGCCGTCGTGGTGCTGGAGGCGCTGCCGCTGACGGGCAACGGGAAGGTGGACCGCCGCGCCCTGCCCGCGCCCGCGGTCGTCGCCCAGGTCGCGCACGCCCCGCGCGACGCCCGCGAGGAGCTCCTCGCCGGGCTCTTCGCGGACGTCCTCGGCATGCCCGGGGTCGGCGTGGACGAGGACTTCTTCGCGCTGGGCGGGCACTCGCTGCTGGCCATGCGCCTCGTTGCACGGGTGCGGGCGGCGCTCGGGGTGGAGCTGGGCATCCGCGACCTGTTCCGGGCGCCGACGGCCGCCCGGCTCGCCGCGCTGCTGCAGTCGCGGACCGCCGCGCCGCACGAGCCGCTGGTCGCGGTGGCCCGCGGCGAGCGGACGCCGCTGTCGTACGCCCAACAGCGCCTCTGGTTCCTGCGCGAGTGGGAGGGCGCCGGGAGCGCCTCGACGTACGCGGTGCCGATGGCGCTGCGGCTGAAGGGCGCGCTGGACGAGGGCGCGTTGCGCGCGGCGCTGGAGGACGTGGTGGGCCGGCACGAGAGCCTGCGGACGGTCTTCCCGGTCGTCGACGGCTCGCCCTGGCAGCACGTGGTGCCGGTGACGGGCGAGCCGCTCGTCCCGTGGGAAACGGCCGACTGCGCCCCGGAGGACCTGCCCGGGAGGCTCGCCCGGGCCGCCGGGCACGAGTTCGACCTCGCAGCCGAACTTCCGCTGCGCGCCTGGTTGTTCCGCGTCGCGCCGGACGAGCACGTGTTCCTGCTCGTGGTGCACCACATCGCGTGCGACGGCTGGTCGATGGGCCCGCTCCTGCGCGACCTCACCGCCGCGTACACCGCCCGCCGCACGAGCGGCGGGGCTCCGGCCTGGAGCGAACTCCCCGTCCAGTACGGCGACTACGCGCTCTGGCAGCACCGGTCGCTCGGCGAGCAGGGCGTGATCGATCGTCAGTTGCACTTCTGGCGCGATCGACTGGCCGGTCTGCCCGAGGAGCTGGCGCTGCCGACGGACCGGCCGCGGCCCGCCGTCGCGAGCCTCGCGGGCGGCACCGTGGACGTCGAGGTGCCCGCCGACGTGCACGCCGGACTGGTCGCGCTGGCGCGCGCGTCCGGTGCCACGCTGTTCATGGTCCTGCGCGCGGGCTGGGCGCTGCTGCTGTCCCGTCACGGGGCCGGGGCGGACATCCCCGTCGGCACGGTGGTGGCGGGGCGGTCGGACGAGGCGCTGGACGAGTTGATCGGGTTCTTCGTCAACACGCTGGTGCTGCGGACGGACCTGTCGGGCGACCCGAGCGTCCGGGAGCTGCTGCGCCGGGTGCGCGAGGCGGACCTCGAC